>JABWCP010000009.1 GCA_013360215.1 bacterium
GAACGGCGCATCGCCATGACCGAAGAACAGAAGAAACTTTTCGGTATAGACAAACTTAATGTGCCCCGTTCGGATGTTCCGGCGATCACCCACGTAGATTATTCTGCACGTATTCAGACCGTTCATCAAAATGATCATGGTGTGTATTACGAACTGATCAAAGCCTTTTATGATAAAACCGGGTGCCCGGTGATCGTTAATACTTCCTTTAATGTGCGCGGCGAACCCATTGTATGCACGCCTGAAGACGCGTTCCGGTGTTTTATGCGTACGGAGATGGATTATCTCGTTTTGGGCAATTTCGTTTTAGATAAAAAAGAACAAAAACCCGTCCAGGATAATAAAGACTGGATGAATGAATTTGAACTCGATTAAGAAGGACGAAATATGAAAGAAATTATTCGCGATATACGATTTGAAATTCAGCACATGGACCGAAGCCCTGCTTCGGCTCGTCGCTTCGGATTTATTTTAACAACGATTTTACTCCTGATCGCAGGTTGGCTTTGGTATAAAGAACGCGACATCTGGATGTATTGGGCGGCACCCGGAGTTTTAGTCGGATTGATATCTGCCGTCGCACCCAGCGTAGTATATCCGCTGTACACCGGCGCAACGATTTTTTCGATTTTTATCGGATATTTTGTTTCACGGGTCATACTTTTCACCATGTTCACTTTGTTTTTTGCCCCGGTAGGCCTGATCACGCGTCTGTTTGGAAGAGATTTGCTGAAAAAACAAATTGATCCTAAAGCAACCACCTATTGGACCCCAAAAGAATCACCGGTAAAAACACCGGAACACTACGAAAGAATGTTTTAGATTTTTATGGCTGACGAAGAGAAACGAGCCCTACCCGGTTCTACCGGTGGCGATATGACTTTTCTGGATCACCTCGGTGAATTGCGGGATCGCTTGATAAAAATCGTGCTTGCCGTTTTGCTGATGATGGCAATATCGTTTGTTTATAGTAATACGATCATCAAGTGGTTGCTTTATCCACCGATGATCATCCCCGATCTTAAACCGCCGATCCAGTTGATGCGGCCCGTGATCACGCAAGTGCAAGGTCTGATGATGGTCAAAATACAAGTAGGCCTTATCGCAGGTATCGTATTGAGCATCCCTGTCATTGCGTATCAATTATGGCGATTCATCTCTCCGGCACTCAAAAAATCGGAAAAACGTTTTGCCATTCCGCTCATGTTTTTTATCACGTTTTTTTTCCTGCTCGGAGCGACGTTTGCCTACCTTGTCGTCATACCGATCACGCTTAATTTCCTTCTGAGTATGGGAAATATTGATACCGAACTCGGTATTGTGGTTGAAAACATGATTGATGTTGATCAGTACCTGAGTTTTGTTTCCGGATTTATGCTTATCAGCGGAGCGACGTTTGAAATGCCCGTGATTGCTTTTTTTCTTGCCAAAATCGGCATTCTATCACCCCAATTTATGCGCGAGTACTGGCGCCACGCTGCTGTTGCGTGCCTTCTTGTATCCGCGGTCATCACTCCGACGACCGATATGATCACCATGTTTGTCGTTGCCGCGCCGATGGTGGTACTTTATGAAATGAGCATTTGGGTCGCCAAGTTTGCCACACGAAAAAAGAAATCCGATGAAAAGCATAATTAAGTCTCTGTGTACCATCATTCTGATTTCATCGCAATTTGGAATCACCGGTTGCAGTTCCGTTCCTAAAACCGTTTCCCATGCCAAAACGGTAAAAGGTGAAATGATGCTCATCGGCAATATTACGCGCGAAGAATTGTTCCAGGAAATGCCGGTTTTCCAAAAAAACTACGACGTCTACAATCCGGCCGGGAGTGCAATAGAAACGCTTCACCGCATGAGCACACCTACCGATATACTGATTGTATTGGGAACGTGGTGCGGCGATTCCAAACATCATGTACCCTCATTTCTCAAAACACTGGACGCCGCCAAAAATCCAAACTTGACTTACCGCTTATTAGCCGTGGATCGGACAAAAAAAGATTCTCTAGGTGTAACGGCCCAATACAACATCAAACGCGTACCGACCATGATCGTTTTGCAAAACGGCGCGGAAATCGGTCGCATGGTTGAATTTCCACAAAAAACCGTCGAAGAAGATTTATTAGATATAGTTAAGCCGTAAGGGAATCGTTTGACACGTAAACGTATCATTTTCTTTTCGGGTAAAGGGGGCGTAGGTAAAACTACGATCGCTGCTGCTACGGCGTTGCGATGCGCGGATCGCGGTATAAAAACGATACTCCTGAGTACGGATCCCGCTCACAGTATCGGCGATTTATTAGGCCTGCCGATTCATGCTACACCCACTCCGGTTGCACCCAATCTCGATGCGGTTCATATTGATCCCCATGCCGAACTTGACAGCAATTGGGGGCATATCCGCGACTATTTTTCCAATCTTATTCAGACGCTTGGCGCTGACGGAGCCGTCTCCGGTGAACTGGCCATTCTTCCGGGAATGGATAATCTTTTCAGTCTTCTGCGAATCCGGGATTTTCACGATAAATCCGATTATAAAGTCATCATCGTAGATATGGCGCCGACCGGCGAAAGTTTACGACTCTTGAGTTTACCGCAAATCGTATCACTGGCTTTAAAAATAACACGCGTGATCGAAAAATATATCGTTTCTCCCGTGATACGCCCTGCATCGCGTATGTCTAAATCGTTGCGCGTCGTCGTCGCACCGGAAGACGTGGCGCGTTCCTGGGAAGCCATACTTGAAAAAATTTTGGCTATGCGCGATCTTTTTGAAAAAGAATCACGCACTACGACTCGTCTGGTGATGCAACCCGAATCTATGATCATGAATGAAACGCAGCGTGCGCTGACCTACCTCAATTTATTTGGCATGGTCGTGGATCAGGTGATTATCAATCGTATTCTACCGGACGAAACGCAAAAAGGCTATTTTCGCACTTGGCATGAGACGCAAAAAAAATATATTCATGCGATAACCCGTGATTTCACGCCGATACCGATCGCCAATGCGCCTTTTTTTCACCACGAGATACACGGACTAAACGATTTACGTACTCTGGGGCATGCGCTGTACAACCAAGCCGATCCCGCATCGGTTTTTTACAATTCACGCCCCGTACAATTTGTGAATACCAAAAAAGAAAAGTTAATGAAACTCAAAGCGCCCTTTTTGGATGTACAAAATACGCCGGTTTCTCTTCATCGCAGAGGCAATGAAATCATGATCGAAATAGGATCCTTTTTGCGCACCCATACTATTCCCGATTCCATGGCCGCGTTGGAGCCCGAAGGTGCGGATTACAATAACGGTGAACTTATTATTCGGTTTATAAAAAAATGAAAAAGACATTTTTAATTTTCGAAATCCTGCTTTTCGTTTTGATTTTGATTCGATCCGGTTATGCGCAACCGGAAGCTTGGTCGCATGGCGAATTGCAATGGTTTACGATCCGTTCGGCACATTTTGATGTACATTATCATGATTCGCCATACACGGCTCTTGACGTTTCCCGCAAAGGCCCGGAACGCACCGCCCGCGAAGCGGCGGCCATCGCGGAATCTATTTACGAAACGATCACCCATCTCTACGACCATCGCCCCGAAAGGATACACATCATCATCCGCGATACGGATGACTACTCCAACGGCGGCGCCTACTATTATGATAATAAAATCGAAATCTGGGCGTCCAACCTAAACTTTGAATTACGCGGTACGCATCATTGGCTGCGCAATGTGATCACGCACGAATTTGCCCACATGATTTCGATACAGGCTATGATGAAGCTTTCGCGCCGTTTCCCCGGCATCTATTTGCAGTACATAGGATATGAAAAAGAGCGTCGTCAGGACGTACTGCGCGGTTTTCCGAATCGCATCGTTTCCTATCCTGTTGCCGGCGTTATGTTGCCCGTGTGGTTTGCCGAAGGCGTGGCACAGTACCAACAAAAAGATTTGGATTACGAATTTTGGGATGCCCACCGCGATATGATCTTGCGTGATCGCGTCTTAGGTGAACAAATGCTGACGCTTAATCAGATGGGCACGTTTGGTAAAAACAGTATCGGCAACGAATCGGCATACAATAGCGGTTATGCATTAGTGAGCTATATCGCTGCCCATTACGGTGATTCGTCGCTTAAAAAAATCACTCATTATTCATCCAAACTTTTTTATTCGTTCGAACGCGCCGTAAAAGCTGCAACCGGCGATGATATTGATACGATCTACCGTCAATGGAAAAACCTGATTACAGAGCAGTACACGCTTCATACGACGGATATACGCTCATATGCACGTATAGGCAATGAAATCGCCACAGAAGGAACAGGGAATTTTTATCCGACACTTTCTCCGAACGGCCAATACCTGGCGATGATTTCCAATCGCGGTTTTGACTATCTCAGTCAGGCGTCTCTCTATATCGTGGACCCGTCAAACGCGAATATCATTCACGAAATCAAAAAAGCGGAAGGCCCGCTAAGTTGGTCACCCGATAGCCGTTACATCGCCTATGCAAAAAATACCGACGATAACGACTATCATTCGCAATACAATGACATCTACGTGTATGATATGGTTCGGCGTAAAGAATTTCGAATCACCCGCGGTCTGCGTGCATTTGCTCCGGCATTTTCACCGGACGGGTCGTCGCTCGCTGCTATCATCAATGGCGATGGAACCAATAATATCATTCGCATCGTAGGATTTGCCGAGGATTTACTTAATAAAAAAAGTGCTTTTTCCAAAAACATGTTTGTACGTGACGGGATGCACTGGCGGCGTATAACTCATTTTGATGACGGGCGGCAAATTTACGGCCTATGCTATACCGATAACGGACGTACGTTGATTTTTGATACTTCGACCGACGATGGCCGTGATATTTTCAGCGTAGATACTTCCGGAAACCATTGGAAACCGGTGCGCCAAACACGCAAAGATGAACGCAGTCCCGTCGTCAGTCAAGACGGGCGAACCTTGTATTTTTCGGCTGACGAAACAGGAATATTTAATCTGTACGCTATGAATTTGCATACCGGCGATATACGTCAAATAACAAATGTTACCGGTGGCGCATTCTATCCGGCCGTCGGCCAGAACAACATCTTGTATTACACGTTGTATCAGAACACCGGATTCCGTGTGTATTCGATTGCGGATACAACCGGCTTTGATTCAAAACAAACTGTCTACGGACTTGAAAATCCGAATATATTATCCAAACCAAATGATAAACCATATCCCGGCAAGTGGCCTTCGGAACATCGCATATTTACCGTCATACCTCCCCGGACGGATACCGCGGCGCTATATAAAAATACATTCCTCAAATTTTCATTCCTGCCCGTTTTACGTTTGGACTACGGTACTTTCAAACCGGGCGTGTATTTTTACTCCAGCGATGTATTGTCAAAATCCTCTTTTTTCGGCGGGGCCATGTTTAATATCCCGGATATGGAGCGCGATTTATTTGGTATTTTTGAGTATAGCGGCTTCGGTCCGACATTATTTTTGGAACTCTATAATATTACGCGGTCGAGGACATTTCGCGATGACTCCAACCCGGGTAACGATATACCTTACGAATCCATTCAAACCAATTCGTTTGAACTGCGCGAAGTAGATGCCGGAATGGATTGGAGCTTATTTGCTCCGCGCGATGTGCGCGTCAATTATGCACATGTAGAGTCATTTGTTCGTATTCGAGGAAAGGAATACAATTTCGATTTAGAACGGTATAAACTTTTACCTCGAACCGGCGCAATTAAATATTATTACGGAAATGATTTTTCAACCACGTGGAAATTTAACAATGTTCCGCCGGCCATTGATAAAGAAATCAATCCTCGCGGCGGCCGCCAAATAAGTGTATCCATCGGCTATTACATGGACAATCTCATTGATGGATTTGCTTTTCAACCAAGTAGCGGCAGCTATACGACACTATATAAACACGATGCCTATTTGCGAAATGAAAACACATGGACTGAATTTATACGTTTGCCATTTGGTGACCATACTCTGGAAGCACGCTTGCATACAGGTTTTATTCCTACCAAAGTAGATAGTTTTTATAATTTTTTCGGCGGAAGTTTAGTGGGATTGAAAGGTTATTCTTACTACAGTATCGAAGGGCGTTATCTCGGCCTGTTCAATGCCGTATATCGTTTCCCTCTCATTCGCCGCATCGACAAAAAAGCCGGCCCTTTATACTTTGATAAAATTTTTGGCGGTTTGACATTTGGTATGGGCAACGCCTGGAGCACACGATCCACTATGGACCGATGGAAACGTGATGTGGGAATAGAATTGCGTGCAGAGATGTATTCATTTTACGTATACCCTACCCGGCTTACTTTTAATGCCGCCTACGGCATAGACCGGTTTACAGGATATGGCCCGATGATAACCAAGTACGATAGCGAAAACGGGTATTATGACGAACGCCAAAAAGTAAAAAGCGGCGGTTCGTGGCGTTATTATTTGACCGTACTTTTTGGGTTTACACTTTTTGATGAGGCCCCTAAAATGAAAAATCCCTGAGTTTTTCAGGGATTTGACTGCGGGCACGACGAGGCTCGAACTCGCAACTTCCGCCGTGACAGGGCGGTGCTCTAACCAATTGAACTACGTGCCCGTTAAAGCGGCGAAATGATAGTATAATCCGATCCGAAAAGCAAGTTTTTTTTCTGATTTTCGGTAAAATTTATCGCTCGCTCATCATACTTTTTCGATACGCACCTGCGTCACCTTATAATTAGGCGTCGCCGTCTTGTCATCACGTTCCATCCCGATAACGGCATTCAGCAAATTCTCCGGTTCCTGAAACGTCGCATACACTTCGCGATGTTTTACATGATCCGTAACGATCGCCGGTACGAAGGCTTGCCCGTTTTCACTGGTAATACGCAGTGTATCTCCGGTTTGCACGCCCAACTGGGCCGCATCCGTCGGTGCGATCTCCACATAATCCGGCCGCTTGATCTGCGCATTTTTAGAACGCCCGGTCATCGTACCTGAATTGAAATGGAACAAACTGCGTCCGGTAATAAGCGTCCACGGGTACCGTGCATCGTAATGCGGCGCAGAAAAAGGTAACATCTGCACTTCCGCACGGGCGCCAACCGGGAACGTCGTACGATGTAAAATATCCGTGCCCGGATGATCTTCGGTAGGACACGGCCATTGGATACCGCCTTTTTCTAATTTAGGATAGGTAATCCCGTAGCCCGCTTTCCATACACGTCTGATTTCATTCCATACATCTTCGGCGGATTCGAATTCAAAACCTTCACGTACGCCCATCGCATGAGCTAATTCACAAATGATTAACCAATCCGGTTTACTTTGGCCGTACGGTTCGATAGCCTTACGCACGCGCTGCACCCGGCGTTCTCCATTCATGAAGGTTCCGTCCTTTTCGAACGACGAGGTACACGGTAAAAACACCGTACCGAACAACCGCGCCGTTTCATTCATAAACATGTCCTGAATCACGACGAGTTCCATATTCTCAAAAGCACGACGTGAAAAATCCGTATCGGGATTAGTCATATATACGTCATAGCCCACGATCCACATGGCTTTGAATTGATTTTTTTCTGCGGCATCCAACATGTGCATGAGATTAAGACCTTTGTCCGTCGGTAAACTCACCTTCCATGTCGCTTCGAATAAAGTGCGCCCTTCATCCACCGTGCCATATCCCGTAAGATGGGTCGGTTCACAACCCATGTGCGCCGAGCCTTGTACGTTATTTTGTCCACGCAAAGGATTAACGCCTGTTCCGGGTTTGCCCATATTACCGGTTATAAGCGCAAGATTGATCAGCCCGCTCACGGAGTCCGTACCCTGCGTGTGTTCAGTCATGCCCAGACCGTGCATACACATCGCGGGTTTGGCGGTCGCATAAAGACGCGCCGCCTGGCGAATCGTTGCCGCATCCACGCCGCATTGATCCGCTATTTTTTCGGGTGTAAAATCTTTGAGAAATTCGCGCAATTTTTCGTAACCGCTCACATGGGCGCGGATAAATTCGTCATCCGTCAAACCCTCTTCGATCACGGTGCAAGCCATCGCATTGAGCAGAGCCACATTGGCACCGGGTCGAACCGCTAAGTGAATGTCGGCATATTCGGCCAATTCGATAACGCGCGGATCCATGACGATAAGGTGAGCACCGCGCAACGCGGCTTGTTTGATGCGGGCGCCCACGATCGGATGATTTTCAGTCGCATTGGCGCCACAAATAAAAATGGTCGTAGCGCGTTCGATATCATCAAAGGCATTGGTCGCCGCGCCGGTCCCGAGGATATTACCCAAGGCTTTGGCGCTCGGTGCGTGGCAAACACGTGCACACGAATCTACGTTATTGGTCTGCAATACCACGCGGGTAAATTTTTGCGTCAAATAATTGTCTTCATTTGTAGCCCGTGCCGAACCGATAACGCCGACACTGCTCGCTCCGTAGTTGGCGCTGATACGCTTGAGTTCGGATGCGGTAAAGGCATACGCTTCATCCCATGATACTTTTTGCCAAGCCCCGTCACGTCGGATCATAGGCTCTGTGATACGATCACCCGATCCGACAAAACCGTGCGAATAGCGCCCTTTGACGCAGAGATGACCTTTATTGACCGGCCCGTCCATAGACGGTTTTACGGTGACAATTTTTTGATCGCGGGTCCCGACCATCATCTCACAACCCACGCCGCAATACGGACAGGTCGTTTTAGTCCATGAAGTCGGTTCCCCCAACATAAATACGTTCTTATCAATCAGCGCACCGCTCGGGCATGTATCCGCACACGCGCCACAGCTTACGCAACCGCTTTCCAATAACGTCGGACGACCTTCCGGTGTCATCGTGGTCGCAAAACCACGCTGGATGGGATTCCATACGAATTGTCCCTGCACTTCGCTGCAAATACGCTCACAGCGATGGCAATCTACGCACAGACTCATATCAATGCGGATATAGGGATGTGTGGTATCTTTCCATGACGATTTGACCGTAACCGGTTCTTCAAAACGCGGCACGTAGTGTTGAAACAAACGATGCAATTCCTTCTCAGGGAAAGCCTCCACCACTTCTTGCGGGTAACGCGCATGAAGCATTTTCAATAGATCCGTTCTGTATTTTTCGATATGTGCGCTATGCGTTTCGATATGCATATCGGATGTGATCTCTGTACGGCATGCCGGTACCGGTTTGGAAGATCCTTCAATTTCTACAAGGCATAAACGGCAAACGCCGCTCGGATTGAGCCGCGGATCATGACACAGTGTTGGTATCTGAATTCCAACAGACGACGCAGCCTCTAAAATACGGGTTCCTTCTGAAACCTCATGTGTGCGGCCATTGATGGTAAATTTGATCATAATCTTCACCCTTTTGGTAACGAAGTTATGTTCTTGATGTGTTTGAACTAGGGGAATATGCAACTTTTTTTCATAAAAACATGATGATTTTTATCATACGATAACCAATGAACAATATAGCTCTATATTAATTTTTGCTTGAGTAACCTTGGCGGCTCAAAGGCCATTTCATGCACTCTACCCTATATCTGATGCATTCTGACGCCATTTGCTTTTGCTTGCTGCCGTATCGTCGTATTTTTCAATCAAGATCTATTCTTTGGTTACATGAATTTCTTGTGTCCTTACAAACGACAATCAGACGGATATGGGTTTTTATTCGTTATCATTTGATACTCTAGAGGCACCTAAAAACGCGGAGATCATACATGAAAAAAGTATCCACCATATTAACACGGCATCCGCAAGGTAAGCAAGGTGTACGAATAGACAAATCCAAATATGATATGATACGCGGTTTTATACTTTCGACATTAAAGGAAAGAGGACCTATGCCTTTTGAAGAATTGACTGACTATGCTGTAAAGATACTATCGTCGGATTTTGAGGGCAGCGTAGTGTGGTATATCGTCACTGTCAAACTTGATCTTGAAGCACGCAAATTAATAATTCGTTTACCACGGAAATCACCGCAATGGATAAGTCTTTCGTAACCGGAGTTGTTATGCATGTTTTGATTATGATCACTTGTATTTCGTTGGGAAGCTTTAGTTTTGGCAGTTGTCAAGATGGCGAGGCAACCGATTCGACAGTGGTTGTTGCCGATACATCGGATTTCGTGCTGCCATTTCCTGTAGGTAAACGATACAAGGTTTCTCAAGGTAACAACACGATCTGGAGCCATTCACCGAATAATTTTAACGGGGTTTTCCGATATGCGTATGATTTTGATATGCCGGTCGGAACTGTTTTGACAGCGTCACGCGAAGGCGAAGTAATATTTATAAACGATAATTTTGAAGATAGCGATCACACGTTGGGGCACGAAAATGTACTCGTCATACGTCATCGCGATGCGACGTATTCCCGTTATATCCATATCCGCAAACATGGCGCATTGGTCAAAACAGGCGCCACAGTTGCCAAAGGTGACACCGTGGCTTTGAGCGGTAATAGCGGTTATACGCTAGGTATTCCACATCTCCATTTTGATGTAGTTACCGCCCCAACCGGGCTTCCCGATATCAATGCACAATCCATACGCACTATTTTTAAAAATTCAACCGCCTATCCGAATACTCTCCAGCAGAACGAACGATACAGGGCTTTGCCTTATACGTTTTATAAATAATTTTTTTACAATTTTACTTTAATAGGTTCGTATGAAACTACTTATTTTAATCGGTATAAGCTTAAATTTGTTTTCGACATTCTCGATTGTAGCTTTATCTCAAACACACGCGTTCACAAACGTCCATGTCATACCGATGGATAGCTTTCGCATACTGCATCATCAAACTGTCATTATCGCCGACGGTAAAATCGCAGCGATCGGCAATACACGTGAAGTATCCATACCCAAAGAAGCTTCGATCATTGACGGCAAGGGGCAATATCTCATACCGGGATTGATTGACTGCTATGCGCATATTCATGAAAAAAACTTGATGCTTTTTCTTGCCAACGGAATTACGACCGTCCGTAATGTGCCCGGCGCTGCATTTCAGCATGCGATCAAAAAACTCTCTGATACCGGTACATTGCAAGGCCCGCGTATTTACAGCACAGGCCCGGCCGTTACAGGATCCGTTGCAGCCTACCATACTCAAGGCATGCTTCTCAATCCCGATGAAGCGCGATTCGCCGTTCGTGACGTGAAACGCATGGGTTATCAATCTGTATTTTCGTATGTCACGATTACGCCCGATATTTATTCGGCCGTTTTGGACGAAGCACGCCAACTAGGTCTTCCCGTGCAAGGTCACGTTCCCTATATGATCCCATTCAAAGAGTATGCTGAAGGCTCTCAATTATCGTTCGACAACCTGGTAGGTTTACTCAATCCGCGAAGCGGTGATACCTATCCTAAAGAACAACTTATTCAATTTGCCGAAGCATTTCGTAAAAACGGAAAATATGTTATCCCGACGCTGACAATTCACAAAGCACGTTCTTTGGCGCATAAGAGCGATAGTTTAAAATTACGCGCGGAAATGGATTATGTACCGCCGCGGCAGAGAGTATATTGGCATCTGAATTCACTCAATTACCGCTACTCCGGTGCATCCGAAGTGGTTAAAGTATTTTATGAAAACGGTGTAAAACTTTTGATCGGATCCGATGCCGGATTTCATTTTGCCATACATGGTTTTTCATATTTAGAAGAGGTTCAAAATTTTGCCGAGCTGGGCATTTCCCATTACGACATACTTAAATCCGGGACTTCATCGGCAGCGGAGTTTTTGGGATGGGATGATAAAATCGGAACCGTTTCCGTAGGTAAAGAAGCCGATCTCCTGCTGGTACCCGAAAACCCGCTTGAAAAAATCACAACCCTGGCCCATCACAACGGTGTCATGTCACGCGGTGTCTGGTATTCGCGTTCAAAACTTAATGAATCCTTACGATCGTTAAAGAACGAACTGCGAGATATGCCCGGTTCAGATCGGTTTAGCGAATTTTCTGCTCCGGATAAAAACTATCACCTTCTTGCTCATTATGCTATTTCTTACAAAGACATACGATGCGGGGACGAAAAAATATTCAGCACCATAAACAACAAAAACCAAATGAGGCTTCTCAGTCAAAACAGCATAGATCCCCCTTGCCAACGTAACACGACCACAACATGGCTGATTGACAATGAAAATATCTTATTTACCGACGTACATCGTACGTCCATCGAAGGATCAACCCAAGTAACCATGACACACCAATTCCCCTCCTCTACCCGTGTGCATGGCAATCACCCTGTTTACGGGGAATTCGATTATGTGGACTCGCTTAACACGTACCGCATTACCGGTGGCCCCAATACCTCCATCAATCTGGATATGGATATTGTTGCTAACTACCACATGTTGTTTATGAAGTTAAAACCCATGGAGGTTGGAGAAGCGGATTCACTGACGTCTAAAAAAATCGAACTAAATGCGGAAGAATGGGGAAAAAGATGCATCACCGGGGATACGTGGTATAAAATAAAACGTAGACCCGATAACGCATTCGGTGAAAGAAGTTATGAAATAATACAACCCGGATTTAACGGTTCTTCGGAATTTTCATTCCAATCTATTATCACACTGGGTAATGACGGAATAATCAAAGACATCCGATTTAATAATCATGTTACGGCCAAACGCATTGTGCCGTAAAGTAAAAATATCGACTACCCGTGCTTCTCGTGTAACAGTTTTTCTGAGTACGCCAACATGATTGCCGAAAATAGGAAAACCACGTGAATAATCGTCTGCCACATAACTTGTTCGGAATTGTGGTTTTTTATATTTATAAAAACCTGAAGAAGATGAATACCCGAAACCCCAACCAGCGAACCCGCCAACTTCACCTTGAGCGTACCGGCATCTACTTTTTGCAGCCATTCCGGTTTATCTTCATGCTCATCAATATTCATTCGGCTGACAAACGTCGAATATCCGCCGATAATCACCATCACAAGCAGGTTTGCAACCATCGTAATATCCACCAACGTAAGAACACCGAGCATAAGCACCGATTCGCTGATTTCATTTATTGTAAGGCACAGGTGGATCAATTCATTCAGAAATTTATATGCATATAAAATTCCGCCGATAATTAACCCGGCATAAAGCGGAGCTTGTATCCAGCGGCTGGCAAAAATGATACTTTCAAAAGCGGATTCAATTTTTTGTTTCATGGTTGTTGCATACTCCTTAAATGTTCTTTGGCGTGCCCAAAATGAAAAAAGTGAAATTAAAATTCAATCAAATAGTGACCAACCGACACAAAGTGAGCTTGCATGATTAAGCCGACTTATATAAGTTTCAATATTCACATCATATTATTACAAAAGTGCGCTTAACAATACCTTGCAACTTTAATAACGCTGATTGCGTAGAAACTTGAACCATTTTACTCGTACTGTAATGAGTTCCGAACTAATTTATATTGTCAAGATAATCACTATATTTCAATTGCTATTTTTCGCCTTTTTCCTGCTTGTCCAGACAAAAGGAAAGAAGGCCGGTAATTATATTTTTTCCGGCTTCCTGTGTGCTCTGACATTCGGAACCATATACCGATTGTCGTTTCATGACATGGAAACGTGCATTAAGACCTATCCACAATTAGTCATGATCGGAGAATCGTCGGGGTTCATATTGGGCCCAGCGTTGTATTTTTATGTTCGCTCCGTTATCAATCCTGATTTCAACTTCAAAAAATCGCAATTGCAAGCGCACTTAATTCCGTTTTTTTTGTTTTGGTTTTTTTTTCTACCACAACTTCAAATTGATTTTTCCATCGAAGGCAGGCTTTTTTCCACATCATGGAATAGAATATTTCCGTTCGAAGATGTATTTATTCATTTTAGCATCTTCACCCATTTTTCCGCCTACGTTATCAGTACCATATTGTACATCCACTCCTACCGGCGTCAGTTATTGGAAGAATATTCGACCGTGGATGATGTGCGCTTCCGCTGGCTTGCACTATTACTCGTCAGTTTTCTAATAAGCTGGCTTATCGGGGTCGTAAACTATATAACAACATTGTACATCGATCAATTAAGAGTTTTTACCATTACCTACGTTGTTTCAGTTTTTATTTTCTCAAACATGATTGTTGTACGAGGTCTTCGTTATCCCAACGTTTTTTTCGATTTTGCCCCCTTAAATTCGAACCGACCCAAATATTCAAAAAATTCATTATCGCCTGAAGAAATCGTGGATTACAAAGAGCGTCTGACTACATACATGCTTGATAACAAGGCGTTTACTAATCCCGACTTAACGCTGGATCACATGGCCCAGGCGCTTACGGTACCTACGCATATTGTTTCGCAGGTATTGAATGTAGGATTTCAGCAAAATTTTTATCAGTTCGTTAATCATTACAGGATCATGGAGTTCAAAAAACTGCTCAATAACCCCCAAAAACAATCAATGACCATACTTGACGCCTGTTATCGATCCGGGTTTAACTCCAAAACCACATTCAATACCACCTTTAAAAAGGTTACCGGAATAACACCAACCGAATACCTCAAGACCATCAAATCCTGTCAAAAATAGGGCATTTTCACGCCTTAAATCCCCGTTTATTCGTTCGACCTTATTTACCTGAACGATAACAACTCTTAAATAGTGTTAAATTCTCTCTCGAAAATCGATACAATTAATTTTTGTATTGGGAGAATGCTAATGGTTTCACACGTACATACCTTGTTATGTAAACTAATGCGAATCGTTTCGTTTCTCGTATTATTGTCTGATGTGACAAAAGCATTATTTGCGCAGCCATCAGCATTTCAAGCTTCGGCTCTCATCGCTCTGGACGGGATAGTCAACGAGGATGTATGGAATAACAACACAGTATATGAAACTTTTAAAACCCTATCTCCGGATTTCGGTGTAACTCCGTCCGAAAAAACGCGTGTTTATTTCCTTTCCGATAAAAACTATATATATGTAGCTTTTCGATGCGATGATCGTCAGGCGACCACGATTCGAAAAACACTGACCAAACGTGATAATTTGGAAGCCGATGATTGGGTTAGTGTGGAACTGGATATGTTCAACGCTGCACAAATGAGCTACTTGTTTCGCGTGAATTCTTTAGGTATCCAAGAGGATGGTACTATTAATCAGGATACAAAAGAAGATTTATCATTTGACGCCACCTGGTATTCTGCAGCGACTATCGACAGCTCCGGATATTCGATTGAAATAGCCATACCTTTCAACAGCCTACGCTTTCTGCAAACGGACAGCATAACTATCGGGGTTGCGTTTCAGAGAAGTATTGCACGGACATCGGAAATACTCATGTTCCCGGAATATTTTCCTGATCGGGGCTCCCGTCTATTACAACGACAGATCATAAAATTGAAACGACCTCAACAAACCAGAATTTTTGAAATTATTCCGTCTTATACCTTTGCAGCCCACAAAACAAAGAACATCGGGCATTGGCAACGCATAAACAGTAATCATGATTTTGGAATAAGCGGAAAATACGGGTTCTCTTCGGATCTTATTTTTGACTTCACCTACAATCCGGATTTTTCACATATCGAAACAGATGTCGGCCAAATAGATATCAATGTTCGATCGAGCCCTCTGTATCCGGAAAAGAGAGCATTCTTTTTAGAAGGACAAGAAAGTTTTCAAATAGCCGGAAACAACGCGGGATATATAGTCCATTTTCCAAAACTTGTCAACACACGGAACATTGCCGACCCGTTATGGGGTGCTAAAGTCGAAGGAAAGTTCGGTGCAAAAAATAACTTATCGGCGATTGCCGCATGGGATGAAAAATCATATGAGCAACCGAATGGAAAACCGGATAAGGCATTGTTCAGCATTGTGCGATACAGACGGACAGCGCGCGATGATGGATACTGGGGGTTAGGCTATACAGGCAAAACTATGGATTCGTCGTTTAATCATGTCGCCGGCTTGGACGGCCGTTATCGTATCAACGGAACGTCGAAAATTGAGATGCACACCTTTTTTTCAACGACTGAACAAGTAAATAATGATAAAACAAGTAATGGTTATGCCTACGGACTTGACTACGCATTCATCAATCGGCGATTGGAATTGCAACTGGGGGTCCGGGATGTTTCGGAACAATTTCACACACAAACGGGATATCTACCAAGAAATGGCATACTCATGTTTCCGGCTAATTTTTCCTATTCATTCTTTCCGGATACATCGTTTGTCCAGAAAGCTTCGGTTGTTTATTTCGGACATTTA
Organism: bacterium; assembly: GCA_013360215.1. NCBI lineage: Bacteria > bacterium. The sequence goes on from JABWCP010000009.1 coordinate 16,290, forward strand.
GCAAAAGATCGGTTTGTTAATAAATACGAAACGTTTAATTGGCTTGGCATGGAAATCTATATGCCCTTGCAAAGCTGGTTTTTTTTCGGAGGAAATTATAGAACAGAAGTATATGCTAACAGGCTCTTAAATAAGAGCTATTGGGGTGTTGGCGGATCCACCCAACCTTGGAAGCAATTAGCTTTTAATACATGGATGCATAACGGGCGACAATTTTATTATGACCCTGTCAACCCGTTTTCAGGAAAATATAAAGAGATTGAAATGATCCTCACTCTCAAACCAATGGAAAAACTCAGCAGTGAAACTTCTCTGTATTATCAGGATTTTATCAGAACTTCGAATGATTCGCTGGTGTACGAGTTCACCATAATCCGGAACAAGTTAGTCTATCAGTTCAATCAGTACCTTTTTCTACGGGGCATAGGTGAATATAATGCGTTTTATAAAAAAATGGATTTAAGCGTATTACTTTCGTTCACCTATAATGTTGGTACCGTTGTGTTTATCGGGTATGGCAACCTCTTGGAACGAGATATACCGGAGCGCCAATATAAACCTGTAAAACACAGTTTTTTTGTCAAAGCTTCATATAATATACGCATGTAATAAGACGGTCAACTGTTTCACAGACATCATCACTATACAATAGCAACAAGAGTGAAAATATGATCAATGATGCCGCCAAAACGAATAATCCATTTCGTTTGTTATTATGGACAGCGACAATAAGTTCTTTTGCCGGCGCTGTCACAACGTTTTTACTTTTTACCATTCCGGCACCAGAAGCTCCGGATTTTGAATCGCAGGTGCGCCTTTTTCAGAATTCACTGTATGTGACAAAACTCTGGATTCTTTTTATTCATCCACAATTAAATTTCCTAGCTTGCTTGGGCGTTGTTGTTTTATTGTGGGAACGGCACGCGCCTCTTATGATTATATCCTTACTGTTTATGTTCGTATGGATGTATACAGAAGTTTCTCAGCAAGCGTTTATCATCGATGCGCTCAATCAATTTTGGAGGCCTGAATATCTACAAGCCACTGAAAATACTGCCAAAAATACACTGGCAACGCTGATCAAAGGAGCAAGTGCCTATTCCGATAGCCAATATTTTATCGTGATCTATGCTTTCGGCATAGGAAGCATCGTTATGGGGATGGCCATGATACAAGAAATCGGGTTAATTCGATGGATCGGTATTGCACAGTTATTTATAGGCATACTAAGTTTAGCCTCTTTCATCAGATATTATCTGGGATGGAGTAATATAGGCATGGTGGTGAACTGGTGCTATGAATATATATATTTTTACATTCAGCCTCTTACGCGCATACTGATAGGTATTTGGATTTTTCGCGTTATTTTAAAAAAACAAACTGAGGCCTTGTCATGAAAAAAAGCAACGTTATCAATTTTTGTATTTCTTGCCTGACAGGAACACTGATTGCACTCCCGATCTATAGCCAATCCGAGAATAGGTCGAAAGCGACACCGATTTTTGATCATCACGTTCATTTCCTATCACCAGATTTGATCAATCAATGGAAAGCTTTGGGAATTCCGTTTTCTAAAAAAGATTATTTTTATTCGGATATCGACTCACTCAGTTCGAAGCTGGGAACCCGTCACATGAAACTGATATCAATGGCTCACGTGTTTACCTCACCCGAATTCGGCCCACCCACATCCGACGCCTATGAAGCTGTTAAAAAGGAAAATGATTATTTAGCCGTTCTTAAAAAGAAGCATCCTCAAACCATAAATGCCTATTATGGTATAGATCCGTTGCATGATTACGCAATGACCGAAATAAAACGTTGCCATCGTGAACTTGGGCTTGACGGGATCAAATTACATTTTAACGCGTCACAGGTATATCTGACAGAACCCGAGCATCGAAAAAATGTAAAGGCGATTTTTATCTACGCCTCCGAACATACGATACCGGTCTTATTGCATCTGGATAACAGCCACCGGCGTTTTGGAGCACTTGATGTGCGTTTGTTGGCTGATTCGATATTATCCGGATTGAATGACGTTCAACTCCAGATAGCACATTTTGGGACATCCGGCGGATTCAATGAACGCACAAAAGTTGTAATCGACACGTTCCTTGAACTATTCGCACAACATCATCCGATTACGAAACAACGCTTATACTTCGATATTTCAGCCGTCGGACTGGATAAGGACGGCGACGGAGTTGCCCGGTTAAACGATGAACAATTCAAAGAACTGGCCGCATATGTGCGCAAATTAGGTTTTGATAAAATCCTATTTGGAACGGATTATCCTTTGTATTCCGCTTCAGAATATCTGAACGTACTTAAAAACAAGCTTAACATGACCCAAGATGAAATCATGCACCTTCTGAAGGAAAAATAATTTGTAAAATTTTGAACCATTAAAATACGTATGAACCGTGAAACAGGCCGCGGAACTTAACGCATTGCTATAAAGCCTTATTTATGAAAACGCCAATGAGAAAAGAAACCACCATTCTGACTTTACATCTCTAGGTGAAGCAGGACGTCAACATTTCACAATCAAAATATGATACTATAAGTCGTTCACCACAAAACAATTCGGAAACAAAAAAAATTCGGTTTGTTGAATTAATCGATTTGGCAGTAACGAAACTTAGCGATTCTTTCGATGGTAGCGGGTTGTTTACAGTCAAACTGGATTTGGAAGCACGTAGAATGATATGTCGAACCACTTGGAAAACACCACAGGACTTTTTATTCCGTAATATAAATGAGATGTATTCAGCAAATCGTATTTCTCCTGCATATCTAACGAACCCGGAGGCTATATGAAAATCCATCGAATACTGCCCTTGTTCACATTGTGGATTGCATTGTGTGACTACGGACACCTCATCGCTCAATCCTATGTATTTAATAATGTCAACATCATACCAATGGACAGCATGCATATTTTAAATGATTATACCACTGTTGTTACCGACGGAAAAATTGTTTACATCGGAAAAGATAAGCCCACACAAATACCCCAAAAAGCTCATCATATAAATGGCAAGGGAAAATATCTCATACCGGGATTGATTGACAGCTACGCTCATATTCATGAAAAAAACCTGACTCTGTTTTTAGCTAATGGAATTACGACCGTTCGCAACGCACCCGGAGCGGCGTTTCAGCATGCACTTAAAAAATTATCCGACGGGCGGAAACTTGTTGGCCCGAGGATATATAGTGTGGGGCCTGCAATGACCGGATCCATCACGGCTTATCACACGCAAGGCGCACTTGCCAATGCCGACGAAGCAAGATTCGCGGTAAGAGAAACCAAACGTATGGGGTACGATGCCGTTTTTTCGTACGTAACGATTTCAGCGGAAGTTTATAAAGCCATGCTGGATGAAGCGCAAAAGCTTGGGTTACCGGTTCAAGGTCATGTACCATATATGGTTCCGTATAAGGAATATACCGAAGGTTCTCAAACTTCGTTTGATAATCTTGTCGGCTTGATGAATCTGCAAACCGGTGCAACTTACCCGGCAGAACGTCTATCACAATTTGCCGAAGATTATAAGCGTACTGGGAAATTCGTAATACCCACGCTTACCATTCACAAAGCGCGTGCTTCCTCAGGAAAAACAGACAGTCTGAAACGACAACTGGCTATGAACTATGTAATGCCGCGACAAAAAGAGTACTGGCATTTGAGTTCACATCAATATGTTTATTCCGGAGCAGCGGAGATAGTAAAGATATTCCATCAAAAGGGCGTACAACTTCTTTTAGGATCAGACGGCGGTTTTCATTTCGTCGTACATGGTTTTTCCTATATGGATGAAATTCGGAATTTTGCCGAATTGGGAATACCTAATTATGAGATACTCCGTGCGGGAACGATCAACGCGGCGCGTTATCTGGGCTGGGAACAACGTATTGGGACAATAGAAGCGGGAAAAGAAGCCGACCTTATTTTACTTAATGGCAATCCTCTGGAGGATATCGGTAGCATTGCCGATCACAATGGCGTTATGATTCGCGGAGTTTGGTATTCCCGAGAAAAGCTTGATGAAATGTTAAACTTATTAAGTAAAGAGTGCGCGGACATGCCGACAACGCAACGTATGAAAAATTTTCCAAAGCCTGCGAATTCATATAAACTCCAGGCACAGTATGAAATTTATTACAAATCCGTCCGTTGTGGCGATGAACAGATATTTATTTCTCAAAAAAACCAAACCTCCAAGATACTGAGTTACAACAGTATCGACCCTTTGTGCCAACGCAATACCATCACGGAATGGACATTTAAAGATCAAAATATTCAAGAAACCAAAGTATCGCGCACTTCTATTGAAGGAATCACGGAAGTTAGCATGCGCCGCAACAAAACACATTCAACCGTCCAAGGGGAACATCCGATTTACGGTCCGTTTAATTTCAATGACAGTACCGATACGCGTATAACCGGCGGACCTAATACGTCGATCAATCTTGATGTAGACGGCGTCGGTAATTACTATGTAATGTTCAAGTTTTTAAAGCCATTGGATATTGGTCAATCCGACAGTGTTACTTCCAAAAAAATCGAACTGAATCCTGAAGAATGGGGCAGCCGATCTGTCATTGGTAATTCTTGGTACAAAGTCACACGGGTGTCGGGGAACGATACTGATGCGAATTATAAAAAATATGAAATTATCCAACCCGGATTTAACGGTTCTCCGGATTTTTCTTTCAAAGCCACTGTTACTGTCAATAATGAGGGCTTGATTGATCAGGTCACATTCAACGAAAATGTATTCATAAAGCGGGTGCAATGACCTACAAAGGATAGAATTGTATGAAAATAACATTAACACCCAAAAACACTACAGCATTAGTTTTTCTATCTTTCATCATGCAGGAAACCCACGAACTTGCGCACACTGTAGTAGGAAGAATGATTTGCGGTTGCTGGGGAAAACGAAATTTTAATGTTTGGACTTTATGTAAAGGGTGTTCCGATGAAAAACCATGGTACATTCTCGCCACATATGCCGGCCCTGCATATAGTTTTACGGTAATATGGCTGGGTCTTTATCTTCTACTGAAATCTTCTGCAAAGGTTAAATCAATTGGCTTTGCTTTGATAGTATCCAGCATGCCGTTTTCAAGAGTTTTGACTCCGATAATCGGCGGCGGAGATGAAGTTTACGCTCTTAATTCTTATTGGAACAATCACACATTGGCGTGGATTGTAGCCGTTGTAATTGTATTGACACTTGCCATACCGCCAGTTGTTAAAATATGGACTATCATAGAGAACCGACGAAAAAATCTTTGGATAGTCGGAATTATCTTTGGGCCGTTTATTGCGACAGGTGTGTTTGTTTTTGGAATCCTTCAAACTTTACTATTGGGCAACGGTATTCTCAAAACGTATTGGATATTGGGTTCACCGATGCTCATTACACTATGGTTTATACTTTGTTTGATTGTATGTGCCATTTTGGGAAACTCGCTGACTACGCTGTTACAGCCCAGTGAAACCAATGCGGAGCGAACACGAAATGTGAATTTGATCCACTGAGCATACTTCGGTTTTATTGAGTATTGATGCGAAATAATCCATAGCGCAGACGAATGTATGAATATATCATACGTATCTGAGCGTTACGCAAAACACATCACAAGTCACGTTATAATACAAAAAGCCCTGCTCTTATCAAAAGCAGGGCTTTATTATTTACCGATCTGAACGATTGTTTTTTTTATGCTGGGCGTGAATTTTTTTCCACCGCATTTTTTCCAATCGTGCGGCCGAATTATCTTGCCGCAATTCCAAGTACCGAATCTCTCTTCGCAGTTTCAGATAGCTTTTGTATCGCGCCGCATCCAGCGATCCATCGGCTAATGCCGCTTGTACGGCACAATCTGGTTCTGACTCGTGTCGGCAATCCCGAAAGCGGCATGCCGCCGCAAGCATCTCGATATCTTCGAACGTTCCTGAAAGACTGCTTTCATCCGTCCATAATTGCAATTCGCGCATACCCGGCGTATCCATCAGCAAACCGCCGCCCGGTAAAACAAATAATTCACGATGCGTCGTCGTGTGTCTTCCGCGATCCATATCTTTGCGTGTAGTGCGTGTTGATTGGACATCATCATCCAGCAACGCATTGATGATCGTTGATTTACCGACGCCGGAGGATCCGAGCAGGCAACCGGTTTTACCTTGTCCAAGGTAAAAATTCATCAACTCGATGCCTTGTTTGTGCATCGCGCTCATCGTTATGATGGGCACGGACGGTGCAATAGCCCGCACTTCGGATAACCGAGCATCCGATTCCGCACAAAGATCGACTTTGTTGAGTACGATCACCGGTTCCGCACCGCTATGCTGCGCAGTAAGCAAATACCGTTCAAGTCGGCGCAGATTAAAATCCTGATCCAGACCGCTTACCAGAAAAGCTATGTCAATATTCGCCGCGATCACCTGTTCGCGCGTGACCTCTTCGGTGACTTTACGCGAAAACTTGGTTCGGCGCGGGAGAACATGATGTATCACGGCAAAACGTTCGGCCAAACGTAACTGGATCACGACCCAATCACCGACGACAGGTCGCAATGTGGAATCAATCTCCGCCGATTTGCGAAGATTGCCCGACATTTCTGCCGAAATAACACCGGCTTCCGTCCATAATTCGTAAACCCGCGTCTGCTGAACGGCGATACGCCCTACCTGAAATTCACCGGCGTAAGGTTTGAATGCTGTATCAAAAAAGGGTTGCCACCCTAAATGATCTAACGTCATTTGATTTTGCTCCATTGTTTTAGCAACGGAGTACAAAGCTCCGTTACGTAGTTAATAAGTTTTCGTGAAACTTGAAAACAATGACGGCAATCATAGACTCTCCTTTGTGTAAAAAGTGATATAAATAATTAACAATTTTATTGAAAAACAGCCAACCCGCGATAAAAACCAACCCACAAACGGCCTCGACGATCGGCAAACATAGCCGTTACTTGATCATCAGGAAGTTCGCTATTCGTAGTATTATATACCGTCCACGTTTCACTTTTTAAAAAACCAACGCCACCGGCATACGTACCTACCCACAAACCATACTTATCCACAACAATGGTCGTTACATCATTTTGCGGAAGATCAGTATCTTTGCTGTTATAATTTTTCCATCCCGAAGTCGTATAACGATTGATGCCTCCGCCTTCACCGACCCATAACGTTTTACCGGTATGAAGCAGTGTAAAAATATAAGCCGTCTGAAGCGACGAATTATTTTTAGTAAATATCGTCCATTGATTTTCTTTGAAACGCGCAAGATTGAAACCCCATGTACCGGCCCAAATACTATTATCATCGCCCACACCTACGGATGTCAGAGCATTTGCAGGTAATCCGGAGTTATTTGTATTGAACGTTGTAAAATTATGGTTATCAAATTTTACCAATCCACCATTGGTAGCCAACCAAAAAACACCATCCGATGATTGAGCGATAGCCTGAACGCCATTCGATGGAATTTGCGAATTGGATGTCGTATAACGGCGCACAACGATCGTATCGACCAATAGCAAACCGCCACCGCCTGTTCCCATCCAAATACGACCGCTATCCGCCGGGAAAAAACATCCGACCGCGTTAGCCGGGAAACCCTGTGTACCATACGTTATAGACAAGGTGTCACCATCGTTTTTACTAATGCGGAGTATTTTTTCCTGCGCAGATACCCAATAATAATCACGGGATTCTCCGATAGCATAAACATATATCCGCTTATCCGCCACGTACCAGATACGGTGATCGGTATCCGAATTATCACAACTTATGACAGCTGATAAAAAACAAATCAATCCTGCGGCATAAATTGTGCCTCGAATTCCGGCAACGCTTTTACTATGATATTTTTGCATGTTTCTAAGATCGCTATCAAATCTGCAATTTCGTGCTCCGCAAAATTGTCTTGTCGTGTACGCCGAAGCATGCGGTTGATCGGCTCGTGCATTTTTTCCATTTGATCGTATTCGTATAAGAACTTAAAACGCATAAACCGGTCAAAAATTTCTGTAAATTCAGATGTCGAATTACCAAAATAACGATCCACATCCGTTTGTATTGTCGGTACCGTGATACGTTCCAGATTGCGATAATAGCGCGATGCAAGCGAAGTATCGTTTGACGACAAAACATGATCCAGTAATATTTCTACGACAATATGCGCCAGAAAAAACGGCCTGATATTTTTCTGGGGTGAAATATTCTCTTTGAGCAACTCGCGGATAGGTTCGTAACACGAAACAAAAAAACTTGAACCGTGAAAAGCCGCATCGGCCTCAAAGTGATTGAGCACGCCATGCCACATGCCAGGGCAATCGGCATGAGGAATATAAGCACGAACCGCATTTTCCTGAAAACGCAAAGTACGGTTGATCGCACTCATCAGGTCCGGCAATGCCGCGCCAAGATGAAATTCAGGGGATACTTGTTTTCTTTGATTTATCGCAAAATGTGAAAGATAATTCATTCATTAACGCTTTATTTATCGTCCGTCGCATTACCGTCCGCCGGATTTTCACCGCGGGTATGGACCGCATTTTTTTTAGCACTAAATCCTCCGGCTAAGGTCATGACGCACATATAACGATATTGTTTATGCGTACCACAGGCGACGCCGACTTTACGAAATTCAGGATTAAAAATATTTTCTCTGTGGCCGCGACTCGGTACGCCGTCATCTACGAGTAGCGATATGACAATACGCCGGGCGTCATTGGAACCATAATCAATATTTTCACCGGCCGTACGTTCCCATTGTCCGTAGCGCTCGATGCGATCAAAGGGCGAACTTCCGTCATCGCCGGTATGCCCGGTTTTACCGGAACGGCTCTGTTCTTTCATATGATCGCGAGCAGCTTTGGACATACCCTCCGACGGCCCCAACGTATCTATGGGCTGCGCGTTTTCAAGAAATTGTATACATTCATCTACTGCTTCAACGCCTTCATTGGTCATGAGCGTCGCTTCGCCGGGATAATACACCATATTTCCGTCATATAATTTCTTGAGCGCTTTAAGATGAGTGGCATATCCTTGGGGATCACGACGAACACGGTTAAGCTCGCGCACCACTTCCTTTTCAAGATCCGTAAGATACCACATCGAAGGTTTGGCCGGTGTTTGTGCATGCACAGGAGATAATGCGAAATAAAGAAAAAAAACTCCTATTGCTGCAGCGAAATAACCTCTGTTATACATGTCGGAAACTCCTTTTATTTTTTTGCAATATCGCAAGCCCCTCGGTGAATAGCAAACGTTACCTATGTATGTTTACATTTGTTTTTGAAATTAAATATTAAACTCTCTACACTCTGGCATGCTCAAAATTTTGAAAAGAAATCCGGATTTGATTTTTATCGTATTGGCAGTTGTCGGAACATTTTTTTATCCGATTTCCGGTGATGATTTACATTTTAAGGATGAAGCCTCCTTGCGTATCTATGATCGCAACGGACTTTTACTTCGTGAAGTATTATCCCGTGAAGGGGGACGCGGTCAATGGGTTTCACTGGATCAGATAGATGCGCGAATAATCAAAGCGGCTATCGCGGCGGAAGATAAACGTTTTTTTTCGCATCACGGTATGGATTTATTGGCCCTGGGCCGTGCTATCGGACAAAATATCATGGCGATGTCGGTCGTCAGCGGCGGATCAACCATTTCCCAGCAAGTCATCCGAAATATCTATCATTTCCCGCGCAACCCGTTTTACAAACTGGCCGAATTGTGGTATGCGATTCGCCTGGAATACACATTATCAAAAAATGAAATTCTCGCGCAATATCTCAATCGTATCCCGTTCGGTAATCAGACTTTTGGCGTGGAAGCCGCATCCCGGCTCTATCTCGGCAAATCGTCACAAACAGTAACATGGTCAGAGGCGGCCTTTCTCATGGCTTTGCCCAAATCGCCCACACGCTATAATCCCTATCGCAATGATACGGCCGCTAAAAACAGGCGAATAGCCGTTTTACAGCGCCTTCTTGTTATGCAGGCCATTCCCAACGATGACTACGAACGGGCCGTAAGCGAGCCGATACTACTTCATACGCAATCTCATAATTTTTTTGCACCGCACTTTACGGATTATCTGTTACAGCACCATGTCCATCTTAGCACCGCGTGGCACACCACGCTGGATTTACCCTTGCAACAATCCGCTGAACGCATACTTCGCGAACATATCACCTATCTGCAACCGGAAAATGTCACCAATGCGGCGGCCATCATTTTAGATAATCGTACGGGCGCTCTACGCGTCATGGCCGGTTCGTATGATTATTTTGATGCGCAACACGACGGTCAATTTAATGCGGCGCTCGCACGGCGGCAACCCGGCTCGGCTTTGAAGCCTTTTACATACGCAATAGCTTTTGAGGGCAACTACACGGCGGCCAGCATTTTAGCCGACGTACAAGCATCGTTTTCAACGGCGAACGGCACATTTACACCCATGAACTACGACCGACGTTACCATGGGCCGGTGCGGGCGCGTATTGCATTGGCTTGCTCATACAATATTCCTGCCGTACGTGTTTTGCAGGATGTGGGAGTACCCGTCTTATTATCAAAGTTGCATGAATGCGGAATACAAAGCCTCGATCAATCGCCTGCATATTACGGACACGGATTGACCTTGGGTAATGGTGAAGTCACGTTATTGGAATTAACACGCGCATTTTCTGTTTTGGCCAATCAGGGCGCGCTTATCCAAACACAAGTTTTTTCTGACTCCGTGACCCGCGTTGAACGCGAGCGTATTTTTACGCCGGAAAGTATTTTTCTCGTATCGGATATTTTATCCGATCCGATCGCGCGCATTCCGGCCTTCGGTTATGATTCGCCGCTTTCATTCCCATATCCGGTGGCCGCCAAAACAGGAACATCCAGCGATTTCAGAGATAATTGGACAATTGGGTATACCCGTGATTATACCGTCGGTGTGTGGGTGGGTAATTTTGACAATACACCGATGGACCGCATTTCCGGTATTACCGGTGCGGGTAAAATTTTTCATGCTCTCATGGATGCTTTATATCCTTCGACAGCACCGCACGGTTTTGTTACTCCGCATACTCTCCATAAAACCCCGATCTGTGCCCTATCCGGACAACGTGCGCATCCCGGCTGCGGTGCGGTGATTGATGAATATTTTATGAAAACTTCATCGGTGCTGACCACTTGCACTTGGCACGATCAACGCGGTATAATCCGTTTTGAAACGATACCACAGGAATACCGCGCGTGGTTTAGCAGCGCCGGAAACCACACCTCGATACATGCATCGGCTCCCGACAATATTTCGAATACCATACAAATCATACAGCCATCGAATAACACCGTTTATAAAATAGATCCCAATTTGCGTTTGTCGCACCAAAGTATAACTTTCAGGGTCATCGGGCCCAATCAAACAAAGCGCATTCGCTGGTATATCAACGGGACTTTGTATCGTGAAACGAATGATACATTTGAAATAGTATGGCCTATTAAACCGGGGAAACATACATTGAGAGCACAAGCCGAACATGCCCTTCAAACCAGCGAATCTACCGTACACTTTGAAGTGCTCCCGTAATACAAGTATTTACGATTCGATAACATTGGCCTTATAAATTCAAAACAACTTCGTAGTAAACTACGCTATGCCAAAATTACTTTTTATCGTGTTCACATTCTTAATGATACCGGTTTCTGCTGTAGAGGAAGCGGATCGCGCATTTTATGCGATGGATTACGCGCTGGCCATCCGTATGTATGAAGCGCATCTGAATCAAAAAAATGACAGTGAAGCGTATTGGAAGTTGGCCCGCGCGTATCTGTGTTCCGGTGATATCAGCGCCGGAGCGGAACGTGAGATGTTTTATCGTAAAGCGCTGACCGCTGTGGAATCCTCTATACAACTTGATCGTACTAATTCACATGCGTATGCGTGGTTTGCCGCATGCCTCGGTAGCGTGGCAATTTTTGAAGGCAGTGAATCTAAAATCAAAGCTTGTTACGGCATCAAAGCGGCTTTGGATACGGCACTCATGCTTGATCCGTCCAATGACGTCGCGTGGTCTGTTTTAGGTTCGTATTATAAAGCGTTAGGCGGAATCAATTGGTTTGAACGTCAATTGGCCAATTTGTTTCTCGGCGGATTACCGGAAGGCGGATACGAAGACGCGGAAAAAGCGTTACTCACGGCCGTTTCCTTAGCGCCGGATGTACTGCGCCACCGATTTGAACTCGGTGTTCTATATTACGATTGGGATAAAAAAGATAAAACGCTGGAATGTTTTGAATACGCCATGACGCTCAAACCGGCTATGGCCAGCGATAAGCGCCGCATTTCCAAAATGAAAGAATTTACGGAAAAGCGTAATCTGCCGCGTTGATCGGAATACGTCCATTCAAATATTCGGTTGACGCATTTCCGCTAAAATTTTCCACGAACCGTCATTCTGTTTTTTCCAAACCACAAGATAGGAACCCGACACAGTAGCCGGAGTTAGTCCCAAAGGCTGCACGGAAAAACTGTACGTACCGTATTCTGAGGCCATATCCTGCCCTACTTCGATGGACGTAGTTTTAAATCGCACATCCGTAAAACGTGATTGGTCAAATAAATTAACAAACTGCCGCTCAATCAGCGATTTACTGCGCACCGGTTCGATATTCGCCTGCAATACGACACCTTCTTCGGCAAATAGTCCGGCTATGCGGGTTGCTTCACTTTTTTCGTAGGCCTGCATGTATTCGCGATTGGCGGACTGTATAGCTTTTTTAACCGCCTCGGAATCCGTCTTTTCAGATGTCGGTGCGCTGCATGAAATCAAAAAATAAAACGTTAACAGGTACAACTTAACTCGCATGGTTTGCTCCTTTTACCACAATGGAATGATCGGATCAAGTATAGCCAGGATCAGACTTGTAACGATGGCCACGACAATGAGTACGCCATTAAAGCCGAGCACGAGCATCGTCGTTCTGAGTTTGGGGCGATTGATACGGTCAACCCATTTTTTTACACTTTTGATCGTAAGAAAAACAGAAAGACTGACAATCATCGAAGCCAAAATCAAACGGGCCGTTGTCGTCTGAAATATCCCTTCAAGGAAAAACAGGCCGCTTTCATACGAAGCGCCGGAAATGATTTTGTTCAGATAATCGCTCCATTGGATGATCAATGCGCTAAGCACGATCACCTCCAAAAAAACGAAAAGGAGAAAACTTACGATGCGCTCCCGGTCCACCGTATGATTGATTTCATCTTCGATTTCCGATAGGAGCGAATTGATCTTCATCATCACGATGTCATTGCCGCTTTGGGACGCGTGTTGGTCTCTAATTTTGATGAGTTCGTCCTGCGATTTGACCAAATCAATAAAATACTTCGTCTTTTGAAGTTTATCCCGCTTTTGAAGGTAAAAAACAATCAGCGGAACAAACACCGCCGATGCCGCACCGATCGCGCGCATGAAGTCTAATGAATTACTTTCCATACATTTTTCCGTTTAAGTAAAAACTAGGACGTAGTTTTTTTCCTGCGCTTTATGGTTCGCACAATAAGGACGACAAAAATAATACACATCCCACCGAAAATAGATCCGAAAAACAAAAAACGTTCCCCTCTTATTTTTTCATGCACGACACTTAAAAACAATTCCGAATCGGTAAAAACCGTATTGGAATAATCCGGATATGTCAGATAAAACATGATATGTTTATCCGCAGGAACGCGTTGCAATGCAGATCCGGGCTCGGGTTTGGTTTTTATTTTCCGATTGAATTCATTCATTTCTTCCGACGGCGCTTGATCCGGATTGAGCCATTCCAATGCATAAGCCAGTTGGGTCGCGTCGCGACTTAGGCTCATACTGCGAAGCAAATGTTGTCGCCAAATAGCTAAACAGCGATTCGCCCACGATTTTAATGTGGTATCCGAATTTTGCTTTGCCGCTGATTTGACAACCTCAACGATATCTTTCCATGCTTCCAATGAAGGAAGCTGAGTATCAACATTTTCGGAATCTCCGACCTCTGATACCATGCGTGAAAATCGTATTAAATGATCTTCCATTTTGGCTATGGACGATAATCCGGTCACATCATACGATGCGGATTCCCGCATGGCTGAAATACGACGCGGATGAACAGCGATTTCTACAAACCAATCGGATGCCGGTTCCCAGTTTTTTTTGATCCAGCGCCCGTCTTCAGGCCATTGGCTTACACCGTCAAAGAAAACAAGCATCTCATTTTTTTCCAAACCAACTGTACGTACATTGAGTTCGGCTTCACCGATGAGTCCATCCCACAAAGCACCGGTACGAAATACATAACCGGCATGTATAACATACGACGAATCGGCCGAAGGGCCTTGATGCAACAAACGTTGTTGGCTACGCCCGATAAACGGTTGACGGTATTCGACGGTTATGGAAGTCTTTTGTTTTTTGGAAAACGTGACTTCAAACAACCACCATGTTTCGCGCACGGTGTGACCGGGTTCGATGGCTTGAGTTACCATTTCATAACGTGCCTGGACAGGTGTGCCATTAATTAGCACACGAAAATCAACCATCGGAAAACCGGACATTAAAGCCGTCTGAAGCGGAAATCCCACGGTCATGGATATATCGTCGGATTTGAGATTTTCCATTTCAAAATCGGCATGCACAGCCATCATCGTAGGATACAATACGATCGAGACCGACTCACGAGTCATAGCGACGCCCACGGACTTTGTCGGCACATCTTTTTTTGCCATGCTCTGGCTCGGCATCAAAGGCGATTTGCCCGGAATGGATAAATTAAAACCGACCGCGGTTTGCATCGGCGCTACATCCGCATATACGGACTGGTTCGTAATAAACGACACATAAATTCCGACAGCCATCAAGTAAACGAACTTCATACATCTTTCGTGCAAAAATTTTTGTGAACGGTTCCAATGTAGTGGAATCCAAAGTATAACGCAATACACCGAATGTTTCTTTCACTATTGCATTGCATTCTTTACATTCATTACCACGTTGAATAACTTCGTCATACTATGACTTGCACGGAATTACACCGGATACAATGATATGCGTCACGATGTAGATTTTGTCATTATCGGAAGCGGGTTTGGCGGCTCGGTGTCTGCGTTACGTCTGGCCGAAAAAGGATACAATGTACTTGTAATCGAAAAGGGAAAACACCTTCGCGCAAGCGACTTTCCTATGACCAACTGGAATGTGCGACGGTGGATGTGGATTCCACTACTGCGATGTTTTGGATTATTCAAACTGACTTTTTTTCGCCACGTCACCGTACTTTCCGGTGTCGGTGTAGGCGGCGGTTCGCTGGTATATGCCAATACTCTTCCGGTGCCCAAAGAAAATTTTTTTACTTCGCCTTCCTGGTCTCATCTTGCCGATTGGAAAGAAGAATTAAAACCGTTTTATCCGCTGGCGCTTCGCATGCTCGGTGCTACACGCAACACACGCATGGACGCGGGTGACTTTGCGCTTCAGCGGATGGCTAAGAAGCTGGATAAAGCCGATCATTTCGAATTAACGCAAGTAGCCGTTTTTTTTGGCGAACCTGACAAAACCGTGCCGGACCCTTATTTTGACGGAAAAGGCCCGGAACGCACAGGCTGCAACTATTGCGGCGGATGTATGCTCGGATGCCGCTTCAACGCTAAAAATACATTAGATAAAAATTATTTGCATCTCGCTCAGAATCTCGGCGTGAAGATCCAAGCAGAAACGGAAGCGATTGCGGTCACTCCTCTGAACGATAACAACGGCAACGAGGGTTATCGCATCACGATACGTTCTTCGACCCGGTGGTTTTCTAAACAAAAGAACGTAACCACAAAAGGTGTCATTTTCGCCGGTGGCGTTATGGGCACGGTACCTTTATTACTTAAATTGAAAAAAGAACACTTACCGCGCTTGTCGGATCGCATCGGATGCCAGGCTCGCACCAATTCTGAAAGCTTACTTGGAGTAACGACGTTTGATAAAAACACCAATTTTTCCACGGGCATAGCTATCAGTTCCATTTTGCATACGGATGAGCACAGCCATATCGAACCGGTACGGTACCCGGCGGGTTCCGGTGCATGGAGAATACTTGGGTCACCCATGACCACCGGAAAAAACTGGGTTACACGTTTATCGAAAGCCTTGTGGGATATACTTCGCCATCCCATACGCAATGCGCGGATATATTTCGTTTCAGATTGGGCACGTCGCACGCAGATCCTTCTTTTTATGCAGACGATCAATAGCACATTGCGCTTTTCTCTCGGATCATGGGGTATGAAATCCGCGATGGAACAAGGCACCGCGCCGACCGTATTCATGCCGGAAGCGCAATCACTGGCGAAACAATTTGCCGAAGAAACCAACGGTAAACCGGTCGCACTGCTGACGGAAACATTGCTCGGCATTCCGACCACAGCACATATTTTAGGCGGATGCGTCATGGGACGTGATGCATCCGAAGGCGTTATTGACAAAGATCATCGTGTTTTTGGGTATGAAAACATGTACGTGTGCGACGGTTCTGCGATCTCCGCCAATCCCGGTGTCAATCCATCGCTTACGATCACAGCGTTGACCGAACGCGCCATGAGCAAAATCCCGAATGCATCGGAAAAATTAAATTCACTATAAATGCATTTAACAAAATCTAAATGAGGATTTCCTATGAAATGGATCGTGCTGGTCGCAATGATTTTTTCAGCAAATAGTTTTGCTCAGGAAAACAAACCCAAGTACGAAATGCGTGAGTATTTTTTTGTGATGCTCAAAAAAGGTCCTAATCGTAGTCAAGATTCAGTGACGGCTATGAAATTGCAGGAAGGTCACATGGGTAATATTACGCGCATGGCCGACGAAGGCAAACTCGCCATTGCAGGACCGTTCGGTGATAACGGAGACTGGCGCGGCATTCTCATTCTGACCGTCAAAACGATGGAAGAAGCTAAAACCGAAGTGGAGAAAGACCCCGCCGTACAGGCCGGACGATTGATATATGAAATCCATCCGTGGTGGAGCGCACGCGGCTCTAAGCTACCGTAATATGAAGGGGAATTCTAAAAATGGCTGATACAAGCTCAACATGGAAAAAATTGGCGGCGGAGTGGTTTACAATTTTCATCAGCATTACCGCCGCCTTTGCACTGGATCGGTGGAATGATGCGCGCAAAGAAAATGAATTGGAAATCAAAAGCGTGCACGCATTAATACAAGAAGTGCAAGCCGATACTCTCAGCTTATCAGATGCGTTACGCCGAAATAAAAAGAATATGGAAGCGCTGCTTCGCTTTGATCTGCTGATTCAGCAAAACAGAGTACCTGCAGACTCGTCGGTACTTTATGCGATACGCATGCTCAATATTTCTAATTTTGCATCCTCTAAAACAACGTATGATATGCTCAAGTCTTCCGGAGGACTATCCGTTATTCGTGATTTTGAAGTGCGTCAAGCATTAATTGCAACGTACTGACAGTTCGAATACCGGTCTCTGGTAGAAAATATGGGGCAAAACTTCATACAAACATTTGCCGTACCGATCTTATTCCGTTCCGTAGACTTTAGTATGCTGCGTACAGAAAATCAGGAATTCTACAAAACAACCGAATTTCGCAATACTTTGATCGGCAGCATACGCCAGATGCAACAAAAAATAGCTTATTACGATAACTGTTTAACTTCAGCGCGGGAACTTCATCAACGCTTGATTCATTACGAAAAGACCATACAGTAAAAAATGGCATATGGCGTACGTATAGCAAACTAAAATAAAATTTTTGGTAATAATTCAGATCGGAAGTCTATTCGGCTTTAACGGGAAGTTCGATGATGATTTCGGTTTCTTCGCGTTGATCCGGATTGAGGTATATCCTTCCCTTGTGACGTTCGATGATTCCATAACAAACCGTGAGCCCTAAACCCATTCCTTTGCCCACCGTACGTGTCGTGAAAAACGGATCGAAAATTTTAGACCGATGCTCCTCCGCTATCCCCTCTCCATCGTCGCGAATGCGTATGCGAATTGCTTCTTTAGCATGAAGCCGGCATGACTCCGTGCGAATACGAATATGACCGGACCGCGTAACACCTTTGCGCCACTGCCCCTCAATCGCTTGTACGGCATTTATCAATACATTCATAAACACCTGATTGATTTCTCCACTCAATCCGTGCACTTTGGGAATGTCATTAAAATCTTTATAGTATTCGATGGGCAGTTGGTTCTGCGCTTGCAGAAGTTTGATGGTCGCCTCAAGCCCTTCATGCACATCCACGGATTCATCTTCCGATGATTCGACGCTGGCAAAATGTTTAAGACTGATTACGATATTACGAATACGATCTGCGCCGTGTTTAAACTGATCTATCAAGGTAACGGTTTCATCCACCGCTTCATCCAGGGAAGCATAACCGGCATCCGTTAAAATCTTGAGCATATTTTGATTTTGTTCCGCTGTTCCACCCTGTTCGATCAGCTTAAGTAGTTGGCGAAACGTCGCTTGATGGGCATGTAAAAAATGAAGATTGCCGTAAATGAAGGTCAGCGGATTATTAACCTCATGCGCAATACCGCCCACCATGCGACCGAGGGCCGCCATTTTTTCAGAGTGAACTAATTGCGCCTGCGATTCTTTTAATTCCGTCGTACGTTGAGTTATTATTTTTTGCAATTCGCGTTGTCTTGCGGTCAAAACACGTACACGCCAGTGATACAATCCCCATGCGCATACGGCGGCCAGCACGGCGCACAATGCATAAAACCACAGTGTCTGATAAAAAAAAGCTTGGACATGGATACGAATCGCCGCCGGCTTGGAAGACCAGTTACCCATAGCCGACGCCGCTTTGACCTCGAACGCATAGGAACCCGGAGGCACATTGGTGTAATACGCCACGCGACGTGATCCGGCCAGATGCCAATTTTCATCCAACCCATCCAAACGATATTGAAAACGGATTTTACTGGCTTCAGCAAAATCCAAGGCCGTATAGTGCAACTCAACATGTTGCGTACCCGGCGGTAAATCAATAGACGAGGCGTCAGCGGGAATCCAATACTGTTTTTGATCGGCGATGATATATTCGGCTATCGGAATTAAAACCTGCGCATTTTCGGTCAACGATTCCGTTTTGATGCTGCTCAGGCCGCCGGCCGTCGCAAACCACATCGTACCATCCGAGCCGATAATGCCCGGTGATTGCGACGCACCGTTGCACTGTATGGTTTTGAGGCCGTCCTCAATACCGTAGTATGAACTGTGAACCGTGGGGATTTCTCCTCGAATAAAGGCGGCTACCTGATCTTTGCATATCATAAAAACGCCGCGATTGGAGCTCATCCACAGATCGCATGGTGATTTGAATAGGATCGTAAAAATTTTATCGGAGTGTAATCCCTCATTCACCGTTAAAATGGTCAATTCACTCGATTTATTTTGTGACGGAATTTTTGTGTTTTTGATCAGCCATGATTTATTGACCCGCACCAATCCGCCGTCCGTACCAACCCATAAAACAGAATCCCCCTCGAGAAACATCGCCAATATATTCGATGAAAAAGCGCCGCTATGCCATGTTTGAATACGGCCTTCGCTGATACGGTTGAGACCGGAAATCGTACCGACCCAGACACTGCCGTCCGCATCCGGCAAGATCGTATATACGTGATCGTTGGATAAACCGTCGCGTGAAGTGAATTTTCGGAAGAGCATATTGTGCGGCTGTGCATGTTTCAAGTCCGGAGCTAAAGCCATAGATATTCCGCCGGATGTGCCTACCCAAAGATTACCGTACACATCTCTTGCAATCGCTCGGATGACATTACTTCCCAAACCGTGACTCTCTGTATATACTTGCGTTTGTTCACCGGAGCGACGATTGAGTCCGCCACCGTACGTTCCGACCCACAATTGATCGGGCTCGGAAAAAAGCGACAAAATGGAAATATTCGAAAGCCCGTCTTTCGGCGTAAACGTGCGCCATACCGGCTTGCCCTGCGCCCACTGCATGCGTGTCAATCCGCCGCGCGAACCAAACCACAGATCATTATTTCGATCCATAGCAACAGCGCGAATGTAATCATCGGGCAAGCCGTCTTGAGTAGTATAGGTTGTGAATGGACCGTTCATCAGACGATGCAATCCACCATTGGTACCGATCCAGATATGCCCGTCGCGATCAACGAATAAACTCCAGACCGATTGATTGGTAAACGCTTCATCTACCGTATAGGATTGCGGCAAACCTTCGCTGTTGATTTGAATGAATGCGATACGTTTTAATCCGCTTCCGCTGGT
Organism: bacterium; assembly: GCA_013360215.1. Taxonomy (NCBI): domain Bacteria; species bacterium. The sequence continues at coordinate 36,651 of JABWCP010000009.1, forward strand.
ACCGATCCAAACCGAGCCGTCGGGATCGGAACGAATCGCATACACCGCACCGACAGTCAGCGCACCACGTAAGGTGATAGAAGACCATGCGCCATGCCGATACGTGTAGACGCCGGAACCATTGGTACCGATCAGCATATAGCCCGAAGGGCTTTCCGTGATAGCTTGAATACTCGTCAACGAGGAACCGTTCGGATCGGAGTGCCGCGTAACGGTATAACCCGATATATCGGAAAAACGACTGCCCGGTATACTGAATAATCCGCCGTTGGTGCCAATCCACAACATACCGCTTTTCGTCACACACAAAGCGTTAACCGTGAGCTGGGTAAGGCCTTGATCGGTAGAAATCACTTTGATCTCTCCCTTGTAATACGCCGCCAAACCGCCACCCGCCGTGCCGATCCATAAGGTGCCGTCTTCTCCTTCGGCTATAGCCGTCACGATACGATGCGGGAGCCCGGAATTGATATCTATCGTCGTAAAAAGTCCGCGATGCAAACGGGTCAAACCCCCGCCATTGGTACCGATCCACAATGTACTATCACGCGTATACAACAAAGATAAAATACCGTTATTCAAAAGCTGAGGCGTATTACGACGATCAAATACTGTAAAATGTACACCGTCGAATCGTACTAAGCCTTCATAAGTCCCGAAGAAAATATAGCCTTCGTGCGATTGAGCAATAGCGTGAATTGTGTTTTGAGGAAGACCAGTCTCCGTGGTCCACGAAGACTGAACATATTGCGACAGCGTCCGTTGCGGATCAAGTGCCAACCCGTGCGCAGTTGGCCTCAGCACAAAGATTATGAATAATGAGACGACAAATCGTAGCATAATTTTATATAAAGAAATTAGAACCCGCGATGTGAAAACCTTCAACAATATTAATATTTTGACTAAATAAAACAATAGGCCGGTATAGTTTTTAACATTGTTTGTCGTCAAAAAATTTATGAATATCATTTTATGCAACCGCTCACGCTTCTTATATATTACAAAGGTGTCAATACGTACGCGCTGAATACTCTCATCGGAGCCGTACAGCATGGCATTAAAGATCCGCGTCTGCATATCGCATTAGCTTTTCGACGCGACGAACTTTATCTCAAAGCCTTATCGGCACATAATCAAGGTCACCGCGTCGTCGTAGGTTGGTCTTTTTATTCTACGCATAGTACCGGCGTACAAGAAGACCTCCATTGGTTTCGAGAACAGCCGCATACATCCGACATAACACACCTCGCGGGAGGCGTGCATGCCAGTTCCGAACCGCACGCCACGCTCCGTATGGGATTTGATTGGGTCGCGATGGGCGAGGGTGAAATTATCATCGTCGAATTGCTGCGGCGTTTATTAAATGGGGATGATGTCTACACCACACCCGGATTGGCTTTTATCCACGGAGAAACATGGAAACGTAATCCGCCGCCGCCGTTGATACAACTCGATGATTTCCCGCCGTTTGCAGACCGATGGGTACGTGTCAATCCTATTGAGATAACACGCGGTTGCATTTATGCTTGTAGTTTTTGTCAGACCCCTTTTATGATGAAAGCGCGCTTTCGTCATCGTTCCGTCGCTTCGGTAATGCGTTATGTTCAGGTTATGAAAGAAAACGGCGCGTGGGACATTCGGTTTATTACACCGACATCCTTGTCCTACGGTTCCGATGACGCATCGGTCAAACCAGAGGCTATCGAGGCGTTGCTGAAAGGCGTGCGACAGGTTCTGGGTGATCGCGGGCGTATTTATTTTGGAACGTTTCCTTCGGAGGTGCGGCCGGAACACGTGACACCGGATATTCTCCGGGTGTTAAAAAAATATGTACACAATGATAATCTGCTCATGGGCGCTCAATCCGGTTCACAAAATATGCTCGACCGCATGCATCGCGGGCACGACGTCGCCTGCATCGAACAGGCGGTACGTTATTCCGTCGAAGCCGGTTTTTTACCCAATGTGGATTTTATTTTCGGATTCCCTGACGAAACAGAAGAGGATATCACGGCTTCGCTGCAATTGGCGGAACGATTAACCGATATGGGTGCTCGAATTCACGGGCATACGTTTATGCCGCTGCCCGGCACACCGCTTCGATCATCCCCGCCAGGCCATCTTTCGGAACGCATAATCGAAAAATTACATAAATTCGTTTCAGCCGGAAAAATGTACGGCCAGTGGATTGCGCAACGTAACATGGCGTCAGAATTGTCTAAAAAAAGCTCCAGAAAAGAAACCGTCCGTGCAACCTGCAGTTCCTAATTGCGTATTAGGAACTGATTACACCTATTATACCTTTATACCCTACCACTTAACTTCAGGAGCCTCCTATGCGTAGTCTCTTAATGATTGCTTTTTTATCTGTCGCATCGTATGCCCAAGCACAAAATTGGCAATGGCCGGACTCATCAAAAAACCTGCAGGTTCTTCCGCCAAATACACGTGGCGCCGAATTAAGAAAAACTATGTCTGAATTTATCAATGGGCTTGGTGTTCGTTGCGTGTATTGCCATGTCGGTGAAGATAACAAATCGCTCTCGACATTTGATTTTGTCTCCGATGCCAAAGAAACTAAAAATACGGCTCGGAAAATGATGACGATGGTCAAAGTCATCAACGAAACGTATATCGCCCATGCGAATGAAAACAAGTCCAAACCGCTCGATGTCACGTGCGTCACATGCCATCGCGGCGCACCGCTGCCGGAACGCATTGAAGATATACTCGCTTCGACGTATGCGACATCAGGCATTGATTCGGTCAAAAACCAATACCGCTCACTGCGCGGCGCATATTATGGAAGTTTTACGTATGATTTCAGAGAAGGTGTATTGCTGCGCACGGCATCACGCATCAAAAAAGCAACCGACCCTTCCGATGCCATCGCTTTGGTGGAACTCAATAATGAGCATTTTCCCAACTCTGTACGAACGCTTATAACGCTCGCCACACTTCATCAAGAAGCCAAACACATTGATGTGGCAAAATCCTACGCTAAAAAAGTTTTGGAAATTGAACCCGGAAACGAAGCCGCTAAAAAATTAATAGAGAGCCTGAAGTGATAACAAATACGACGCCTAAAAAATTTGCATAAAAAAAGAAGCTGTATCTGGCATTCGACTCAGTCGTGTCTGTTGATACGCGTTTCCGTTATTGTAGCTATAACAGAATGTATTCAACGGCACGAAATGATCTCAAACAACGGCCGGATACAGCTTCTTAATTTTTACGCCTTATGAACTAAGGCAGCATTTTTTCAATGGTATTGGCGATATGCGAAACGTCTTGCGCATCCACCACGGCCGAATTAGACACGCTTTTTAATTGGTTCACAACAGCTGAGTCTGTACTCGAATCCGTAATGAAGATAAACGGAATATCCAAATAATTAGCCGTCTCGCGGATCTGCATACAAAAATCATATCCTGAGATTTCATCATACTTAAAATCTGAAATAATCACATTAGGTTTGACGGTTCGCAACGCACCGATCCCGTCGGTGATGCCGTCCGCTGTTTTGACCGTGTGACCAAGACTGCTTAGATTTTTTTCAAGAACTTTGCGAACCACCATACTGTGATTGATCACGAGTATTGAACCGGTTTTTTTGCTTTCTTGTTTGGGCGCTTCCGTTGAACCGCCGGAGCTCAGTCCGTCCAACGCAATCAAACGCGGCTTGACGACGAATGTACCGTCTTCCCAACCCATCAGCGTATCCATCGCTTCGTCTTCACCCAGTGTGCCAAACTTAATCGTTTGCAAAACACCTTTTTCAAATTCGATCACGGCCGTTTGACCCGCATTGGATACTTCGAGTGCACCGGTAAGCGAATTGGCTTCGCAAAAAGCCAGGACTTCGGTGATATGTTTATCACGCAGGCTGCCGGATGGCCCCGCGGGTGCTTGCGATTTAAGTTCTTTGGCTTTTTCGGAAACCACGGCGTTCGTCTCGCGGAGACGCTGGCTCATGATTTTGCTCATGGCAATGGAGATCGAAGGATACTTTTCTAAAATGATATCAAAGTCATCCTTGTCCAAAATAAATGTTTCCGTATCATCAGCCGCCGATACGGTAGCCGAACGCGGTTCACCGGTGAGCAATGCCATTTCACCAAAATAATTGCCTTGCCCGATCTGTGCTAAAACTTCGCCGTTCGCTGCGCTGACAGCGACTTTACCGCTCAAAACGATCCACATTTTATCACCGGGATCACCGATTTTACAAATGGGAGTACCGTTTTTGTATTGTTTGAACTTGAGCTTTTCAGTTATAAAATCAATGCTATCGCGACCTAGCGAGCGAAAGAAAGGTACTTGTTTGAGAATCTCGCCTATTTGTATCATTCCATAAACTCCGAAGAAGAATCACAAAAAAAATTCTGATAAACGCGTGAAAGTAACATTTTTGCTATTGTATAGCAAGATTTTTTAAAATCAGCCAAAGCGAAAGTATAATAAGTACTACCCATAGCCATCGAAAAATCGAGGGTTTGCGGGTATCATTACGTCGAAACCGGATGGATTTACGAGACGTCGGTTCCGCTTCCGGTTTATACCGGCGCGGGGTGTATGAAAAATGACGATGCTTGGGTAATCGCGGTAACACGGTTAATGAATACCTTGTTCTGTGACGCCGATCCCATCGCTTTCCGGTAAAATAAGTTGACCCTGATGATTGATCGTTACACCACGAAAAGGATCGTCGCGAATCAAAAGATGGCCGTCCAGATCGGCTTCGTCCGTCAGCGGCGTCAGATGCGCCGCGGCCGTCATGGCTAGCGAAGTGCTGACCATACAGCCGATCATTATTTTCATATCCAAAGCGCGCGCCGTTTGTATCATACGTAAAGCTTCCCACATTCCGCCGCACTTGTCCAATTTGAGATTGATCCCGTGAAATGCGTGATGCAATCCCGGAATATCCCGCGACGTCATGACGTTTTCATCAGCAATCAGAGGTAATGGTGAACGCGCTTTGAGCCATACCATATCCTCTAACGATTCTTTCGGCAGAGGTTGCTCGATGTACTCTACGTTTTGGGTGGCAAGCCAGGTTATTTTTTTGATGGCTTCGTCACGTTGCCAGCCTTCGTTGGCATCTACACGAATGGTTTTATCGGTACAGCGTCGAATGGTCTGCATGATGGTATAATCTTCATCGCCGTTCCCCAGTTTTATTTTCAAAACAGGGTACGCCTCCGCTTCTTTGACTTTTTCGGTCAACACATCGGGTTCATCCATACCGATGGTAAATGATGTGCGGCACGTCTTATGAGGATTTAATCCCCAAAGCCGGTACAGCGGCATTTGACAGGATCGTGCCAGCCAATCGTAGGCCGCCATGATCACACACGAGCGGGCTGACGGCTGATGCGGATATTTTTGAAGTAGCACCTCGTGCAAAGTCTGAATATCCGCGGGCGAGGATATGTCGCCGATCCATCGTGCGGTGTCCGATAACATCGTCTGAACGGATTCCGGCGGTTCACCATAGTAACGCGATGGCGAAGATTCGCCACGTCCTACGATACCGTCATGCATCAGCGTCGCCGTAAAAACAATTTTTTCCGAATACTGCGAACCCGAAATAATAAACGGATGCCGCAAATGCAACGTACGTGACTCAAACTGAAGTTGCATGCAATCTAACTCGCTAACATCACGATAAACGCGTTGAGCATCTCAAGTAAATATGCAAAAAAAGGACCGATCGCCGCATTGATCACGCCAAGGCTCATCATCACGACGAGAATAAATAATCCGATAAAACCCAAACTGCGATACTGCTCACCAAGATGGGGCGGCAACAAACTTGCAACAACGTGCGAACCATCCAACGGCGGAATCGGAACCAAATTAAACAAAGCAAGCAACAAATTGATTTGAATGCTGTATTTAAGAATTGTCAGCGCGAATTCACCGAATTGCAAACTCGACGCGGAATCCGGTGATGCGGCCTTCCATACTAAGGACAACAAAACGATGAAAAGTGCCGATATGAATGCGATGATAAAATTAGATGCGGGTCCGGCCATCGAAACTAAAATATCGTCTCTGCGAAAGTGACGAAAATTGTTAGAATTTACGGGCACGGGTTTGGCCCAACCAAACATCAACCCTGCACTGCTCAATGCCAGTACCAGAGGTACGATGATCGTTCCCCATAAATCAACATGGCTGATCGGATTGAGTGTAATACGCCCTTCGCGATAGGCCGTATCGTCTCCGCACCATTTGGCTACAAGACCGTGCGCACATTCATGTACGACGACGGCTAAAATCAAAACCGGCAGATAAATGAGTTGTTCCAATGACGTAACCTTTCTGTATTTATTTACAACTTAATTTTCTTCGTTTTCTTCTTCCGACATCAACGCTTTTTCGGCGTATTTCTTCCCCGCAATCAGGATGACAAATTCACCGCGCGGTGCATGTTTTTCAAAATGCGCGATTAATTCCGACGGCGTACCGGAAACCGTTTCTTCGAATTTTTTGGTTATCTCGCGCGCTACGACCATAGGGCGTTCGCCGAGATATTCGCGCGCTTCCGACAGCGTTTTCATCACACGAAATGGCGATTCATACAAAACGATCGTACGGTCTTCTTCCGCGAACATTTTCCATCGTGTTTGGCGGCCTTTTTTATGCGGTAAAAAACCTTCGAATACAAATCGATCCGTGGGTAAACCGCTCACCGATATAGCCGCCAAAGCGGCACTGGGCCCGGGCACGGCGGAAACCGGTAAACCCGCTTCCCGCACGGCGCGTACCAGCTTGAATGCCGGATCTGAAATCGTCGGTGTACCTGCATCGGAAACCACGGCCACGGATTTTCCGGACATCAGCAGTTGTAATATCTCCGGTATTCGGCGCAGTTCATTATGTTCAAAAAGACTGACCGTTCGTGCCGTGATACCGTAATGATCAAATAAAATTTTTGACTGACGCGTGTCTTCGCAAGCGATCGTATCGGCTTCTTTGAGCACACGGATCGCTCGCAGTGTGATATCTTCCAGATTGCCGATCGGTGTCGCGACGATGTATAATGTTCCGCTCATAATCTAAATCCTTCCGCGGCACGCAAAACATCCGCTTCCAACTCTTCAAACTTCGCATGGCGAATCGCCGGAAAAGCAATTAATAAAATATGCCATCCGCGAAAATGAAATTTGTTTTTCCTGAAAATTTCACGCAAACGACGTTTATACAGATTGCGTTGCACGGCATTGCCGATACGTTTGCCGCATACAAAAGCAGCCATCAAATCGGATGCCTTCGCGCCTTCTTGCGGTACGATGATCAGTTGCACAAATCGCCCGTTTCTCCGTCGGCCATTCTGAAACATGCGTTCAAACGCATCTTTATGGCGAATGATCATACGCCGCGGCAATCGGCGGTTAATAAAAGCTTCGTCTATCGGATCATTCATAACGGTTACGGGCGGAAATGATGTAGAGGAAATCACAACGCAAACCTTGTTTTTTCGTCACAAGGAATCTATTCATCGTAATGGCAGCTGAACATAAAACGCGGCGCCGCTCGGAAAATTCTTAGGCGGACTTTCAACCCATATTTTTCCGCGATGCGCTTCGGCAACATGTTTACAAAATGTCAGGCCTAAGCCGGTACCGGCTTTGTTATGTTGATCTTTAGCCTGACCAAATTTTTCGAAAATGGTTTTTTTGTACGGTTCCGGAATATTCGTGCCTTGATTGACCACGCCAAAAACAACGTCACCGTTGTCGAGCTGTGTCGCGTCCAGTATGATCGTACTCTTGGATTCGGCAAATTTGATCGCATTGGCCAATAAATTGGTAACCACCCTACCGACTAATATTTTATCCACTTCGCAAAATATCTCATCCCGATCGGATTGTACGCTCAATTGCAATCCTCCGCGCATCAAAAGCGGTTTGGCCCGTCCGGCGATGTCACGCAGCATATCTAAAAGAGAAGTGTCTTCTTTGCGAATCTCCATCTTGTTGGCTTCCAATTTGCCGATATCCAGCAAATTATTGATCAGCAGCAGTGAATCTTCGATATCGGCAGACGCGATGCTGATAAAATCGAGTAACTTCTCTTCGTGAATATTATCGCGCAAAAACTCAAGTGACATTTTGATGGAACTCATCGGTGTACGCAGATCGTGCACGATCATGCTTGTCATGTCTTCTTTGAGCCGTTCCAATTTGGCGATTTCGTCAAATAACGCTTTCGATTGCAATAATGCTTTCATACGCGCGGCGAGAATCACCGCATCAAACGGTTTGGTCAAAAAATCTTCCGCGCCGGCTTCGATACCTTTGACGTTATCTTCGACTTTATCCAAAGCGGTAATCATGATCACCGGGATGTGGCGCGTCCTGTCGTTACTTTTGATTCGACGGCAAACTTCGAAGCCGTCCATTTCCGGCATCATCACATCCAGCAAAATCAGGTCCGGATTTTCAGTGCGAATCAATTCCAGCGCATCTTTACCGTTGGTGGCGACGATGACATTGTGACCCATCGGTTCCAGAAAACTCTGCATCATCATGAGATTGAGTTCGCTGTCATCCACCGCGATAATAGTTTTCCCCGTCTGTTCAGGCATAAAGCACCAAAGGTTTATTTCATAAATTGCCGCAAACCGTCGCGAATTGCTTCCGCGCACGTTTGCTGAAACTTGGGATCGCGGATTTTTTTCTCCTGATCCGGTAACATGATAAATGCGTTTTCCACGAGCACCGCCGGCATGCGGCTGTTGCGCACTACGGCGATATTGCCCTGAAAGACACCGTAGTTTGGTAATTTAACTTTATTTACGAGAGATTCGAGTATTTTTTCTCCCAAGAGCCGGCTGTGCGGATGATAATAAATCACGCTGTGACCGAAGTTTGAACGGAGCGGATTAACACCGTCCGGTAAGGCATTGTGATGAATACTGACGAATAAATCGCAATTATTCGCATCGGCAAACTGCACGCGCTCGTACAACGTCAAACCCTTCGTCGTATCGTCGTGCGTCATCAATACCTCCGCCCCGTCGGCGATGAGCAGTTTTTTCAACCATTGCGCAATTTCGACATTAGCCTGTTTTTCCGTCGTACGGCGCGGCCCGACAGAACCCGGATCTTTGGTATGCCCGGGATCAATACATATGCGCAAACCTTTGAGCGATGTTTGTTTAGGTTTGTGGTAAATACGCCATACCAAATTGCTGTTTTCGTAGCGCACCTCGTAACCCCAGCTCAAAGGAGAATGTAAGCTGACCGTCACACAAAACACGTCGCGTTCCGGCTGCGACCAATGAATCTGCGCGATATCCGGATCCTCCGTTTCAAATCGTATCCAGTCTGTATCCGCTTTGCCGCCGTAGACGAACAGTTTGAACATTACCGGCGAAATTTGTTCGACGCGATACGGAAGTTTTTCCGACATCGTAAGTTTGATCACTGATGTACGTTCATCGCGACGCACACGAATTACGGGTATGGTGCTTGCGGGCACCGGTGTCCCGGGTGCCGCGTAGGTCAATTCATCTTCCGAAACCCAAGCGGAGTGATTTTCGGCAAAACGCAGGCGCCGCCATGACCCGATACTCCCGTCAATCAACACGCGTAATCCACCTTGCAAAAAATAATAAAACGATTGCCCGGGCATCGTACGCGGTTGATGGTAAGGCCCATTTAATTCAGCAACAAGGCGCTCATGTTTGGGCCAAAGATCAATGAAACCCCGCGCGACGGATGTGATCGATTTCTTTTTTTTCTCTACACGAAACGCAACACGAGACCGTTGATACGATATGCCCTCACGAAGACGGTACGTCGCGGAATACATGCCCGGTATCGGTTCCGAACGTGTATCACGATCTTCACCGTATACCGCATTGGGAAAATCATCCATCCTATCCGTTTCGTATTCAGCCATCGGATAAGGACCGTCTATTATTTTTCCGCTCGAATCTATAATAATAAATTCAACCGACGCATGCGGGGTGGCACGGCAGGCGATCGGAATATCATCACCTGTCTGGAGACGGTGCACACGCGACGGCTTAAGTGATAACGAATCAATTTGTGGGCTGTCAGAATCTAATGGTCGTGGTAAAAGTGGAATACGCACACGATGATAGCGTACGATCGTACAATCTTTTGTTTTGATTTCAAAACGCATTTGAAAAACCGAGTCTTTTTGGACATTGGTTATCGGCAAAAATTGAATAAACGCACCGTCTTCATGTGTCGGCGTTGACATGGTATTAATCCGAAGCGACTGGTGTGCGACTTTGACGCACCCAAAAACAAATAAAGAATCATTTGATCCGATCAGAACGCCTTCGCGGGGATACACCACGTCAAGCACTTTGGTCTGAGCATACGCGTACCCGTTTACCCATAGAAATAGCAGGATCACAAATCGTGTCACGTGAATATCCGTTGTTTTGGATTAATTTCTTCGGTCAATGAGAATTTGCAGGCGCGTCACGGCGTCTTTGGCGGATTGATAATTGGGATAGAGATGCAAAGCGCCACGGTATTCGGCGATCGCTTCAAACCAGCGTCCCTGCATTTCAAAAATCCGCCCGAGGTTAAAAAAAGGATAATGTCGGGCTTCGTAACGACGCGCATGTTTGGCTTTTTCAAGCCAAGGGATGGCATCTTCCAATCGTTGGAGCGAGATTAGGTAGGCGCCGATATCGTTATAAGGATTACCAAAGTCGGGATCTACAGTGATGGCGGCTTCGCATTTACTGATCGCTGCCGCATAATCACCGAGGTGACTATACGCCCAGCCCATAAATGTCAACGCTTCTGCCGTCGGATGCAACGCAAGTGAACGCTGATATTCATCTATCGCGTCCTGTAAGCGCCCGGCCATTTGCAATTCGTATGCTTTGCGAAAATGAACGCCGGCTTCGCGCAGAACCGTATTTTCGCCTTTTTGAAATGTTTCGTCGAACACGCCGTTTAAAAATTGAACCTTTTGATTTGCCGGTTAATCTACCACGGCGCGGTACGACATTCAAGGATAGAAATAATAATTATCCTTCTAAATGAAATATTTACTTTTTGCGTTACGTTCTGTAAAATACTTACATATTACAAACGCACGCTATGTCACGGTATTATGATTGATTTCAAAACAGAATTCCAAAAAGAAATTGAAGAACAATTTGCAAATGGACTTGAATGGGAATTGGTCGGCATTCTCACGAAAAATTCAGGCGTTTACACGCTATCATACGATTCTAAAATCTTATCAGGGATTTTTGAGATTCTATGCGAGCCGATCATAATTCGGGTTGCAGAGAAGCACCATTTGGTTGTGGAAAAAGCTAAACAAAACCAATACCCTGAATTCACCTTATTTGATCCCCATCATCCTCATGAAAAAATAGCCGTTGATATCAAATCTACGTATAGACAGTTTACCTCTGAAAAGCTTTTAAAGCCTTTTGGATTTACTTTAGGTTCTTATCGCTCCTACTTAAGATATCCTAACAAAGGAATTCTTTATCCATACGGTGAATATATAAAACATTGGGTTATTGGTTTCTTATATACTCGCAACACACAAAATCGAACAACAGAAATTCGTCAGGTAATCGAAGCTGCTCAGTTGCAACCACCCTATTCTCATATTGAATATTTCGTTCAGGAGAAATATAAAATCGCAGGACGAACACCGGGAAGCGGCAACACTACAAACATCGGATCCATTAAGAGCAATGATATAGATGTGTTTCGTAGTGGATTACAGGGTTTTCGCAGTCATAATGAATTCGAAAATTACTGGAGTAACTACAGAGGTGCTAATGAATAATTTTTTTCCCAGATTTATCGAAGAGGTGAAAGCCCCACCGATCAAATGCCAAGGTATCAAAACAAAATTAATTGCTTTCATCGCACAAAATATCCAATGGAATGGCAACGGACGATGGATCGAACCGTTTCTTGGATCGGGAGCGGTATTATTTAATCTCAAGCCTAACCGTGCTCTGGTATCAGATACTAATAAACACATTATACAGTTTTACAATGATCTGAAATCCGGCAAACTTGATGAAAAAATCGTGCGCGATTATTTGTCGGAAAACGGTGCAATTCTTTCCAAACAAGGGGGTGATTTTTTCTATGAACTGCGTAATCGGTTCAACGAAAGCGGTGGTAGCCTTGAATTTCTTTTTTTAAATCGCTCTTGCTTCAATGGATTGATGAGATTCAATTCTGACGGACGTTACAATGTTCCGTTTGGCCATAAGCCGCAACGATTTAGCAAGGCGTATATAACTAAAATAACTAACCAAGTTGCCTGGGTGCGTAATCTTATTCGTAACAAGGATTGGGAGTTTGTTACCTCGGACTATACCTATGCATTACAGTCTACCACTCTAGAGGATTTCATATATCTTGATCCGCCCTATATAGGACGACACGCCGACTATTACAATACATGGTCTGAAAACAATGCCGTACAAATGGCGGAGCTTATCAAAAGAACGAATGGCGGATATGCAATTTCGATGTGGTATGAAAATCGATATAGAAAAAATAATTATATCAATACGTTTTGGAAAGATGAAATCATTGAATTATTCAATCATTTCTACCACATCGGTTCCTCCGAAGATTTGAGGAATGAAATGGTTGAAGCACTAATAATCAAACGTGGTTATTCTGCAGTCAATAAACCATTAAAGCGAATGGAAATAGAACTCAATTTTGATCTTTCACCACTTCCTGTAATAGCACAAGCTTAGTATTTGAAATAGAAACAGCTAATCCATTTTCCTATCTCTTTTCAAACTTTCAGATAAAGTCGTTGAAATCCACACGGACAATGGTTCAGCCCGTTCCATTTCCGGAGGACGACCGCCGGAACGGCTGCCTCCCGGTCGGCCACCACCACGCGGCCCGCCCAGCCCACCTTCACCCATCGGCGGCATACCGCGCCCGCGTTCCATCTTGCCTGTTTCTAATCCGATGCCGAGGTTCTTTCCCGGCCTTGTATTAATCGCACAGACATTGCGCGGATCATTTTGCAACGGTATTCGCAATTCGTAAAACATGCCATTCGGATTGTGCGTCAGGCGCACTTGCAGTGTAGTTGATTCTTTGGTGCCGATGCGTTGTTTATCATATTTGCCGGGACCGATGATCTCCACCTCTTCGAGCAATCTATCGGACATCTTTTCCAAAGGATTATCCCTCTTTGTATCGCGCTCACCGGGCATGCCCATCATGATCATCGGAGGAATACCAAGATCGGACAAGCCTATCGGAAAATGAATTCCAAAGCGCTTATTTTTTCCTCCCGTCGAATCCAACCATACCGTAAGTCCTGCGGTCATCCATTGCATGGCCATACCGCGGTTAAGCGGTGACAATGCCAAATAAAGATAGTCATCGTCGTTGCGAATACCTATCGCAACACCGGTTTTTTCGATGATCTGCATCTGACCTTCCCAATCATCGTCATGACCATTGATTAATATATTCTGAGTTACGCGTTGACTTTGAACAGTAACGCGCGAGGCGCAGCCGGATATGAGAACCCATACCGACAACATCAAAAGAGAAAATTTAATCAAGCTCATGATCCTCAATCTATTCAATAAGGTAAATTTGCCTTTTAGACGCGATAGTTCCAAAAAAGTTAAAACAAAAAAAGGCTGTGATCAACACAGCCTTTTTCTCTGATTATTTTCAAAAATTCGATTATTCAAACCGCAACGATTCGATCGGATCCAGTTTGGATGCTTTGGAGGCCGGCCAAATACCGAAAGCGATACCGATTCCGCTACAGAATACGAGCCCTATAATGGCCCAATCAAGCGGCAGTTTTACAGGTACGCTCATCAGAATGCTTACGATATTTCCGATAGCCATACCAACCATAATACCTATTGCTCCGCCGATTTCACACAGTACGATCGCTTCGATCAAAAACTGCTGCATGATGTCTTTACGTTTGGCACCGATAGCTTTACGAATACCGATTTCTTTGGTACGCTCCGTCACCGAAACGAGCATGATATTCATAATACCGATACCCGCAACGATCAAAGCGATACCGCCCATTACGATGGCTACCAGTTTGATGATCACCGTCATTTCGCCGAACGCACGGATCATCGTATCATTGGAATACATATCAAAGTCATCTTCGTCGAGCGGTTTTACGCCCCGCACTTGCCGAAGCAATCCGCGCACTTCTTCCATCACGTTTTCGACATTCGCACCCGCACGCGCTTTGACGGTAATATTCACCGAACGCGGCATGCCTTGATTGTCTTTCAGACCAAACTGATCCACAAAAGCTGAAATAGGAATACAAGCGCTGTTATCGCCGGACCCGGAAGCTGAAGCGCCCATTTCTTCATATATACCGATCACCGTATACTTATGACCGTTGATTTTGACAATCTGATCTATTGGATCTTTGAAAGGAAAAAGCTTTTTTGCAATCGTCGTACCGATCACGATCACGTTACGACCGACTTTGACATCTTCTTCGGAAATAAAACGACCGACACCCACCAACTGGTTATTATTGATCTGAAATTCCGGTGTACCACCGGCTAAAGATACATTAGGATTAGTTTTTTCCTCTTCGTGCTGCAACACGGAACCTTGTTCCCAAAGCTCAGCCCCGACGAGCTCTGCATCACGAATACGCTCGCGTATAGCATTGGCCTGTTCGATGGTAAGCGGCTTGCGTTGCCTGATTTTTCGCCAGTTTTGCCCGGGTCCGCCGATCGCCGGCCATTTCTGGACCTGAAAAGTGCCCGAGCCCAATTGGCTCATATCGGCTTCCATTTTACCTTGTATCACAGCGATGCCCGTCATAACTGCAATGATAGATGCTACGCCGGCGACAACACCGACCAACGTCAAAAAGGAACGAAGTTTATTGGCAAATACCGCATTAAGCGCCATCTTCAGATTTTCACGCATATCAATTTTCATAGCGACCTCTGTTCCTGAAATTCATTCCTTTTTTATTCGTAACGCAACGCATCAATCGGATCCAGTTTCGAAGCTTTGAGCGCCGGCAGAAGCCCTGAAATAATGCCTACCATGATCGCCATCACCACAGCCACAATCACAATACCGAGAGACAACGACGCGGCAAAAAAAGTATCAATCACGACACTGAGCAGGTACGACAATACAAGCGCAATCGCACAGCCGATCAAACAAATCATGGCGGCCTCAAATAAGAACTGGATCAATATCGTGCGTCGTTTGGCGCCAATGGCTTTGCGAATGCCGATTTCTTTGGTTCGTTCGGTCACCGATACAAACATAATATTCATCACGCCGATACCTCCGACAAACAGCGAAATACCCGTGATCAAAATACCGACCAAACCCACAACGCCCATGATGCTGTCATAGATTTTCAAAAAACTATCCTGACGATTGACGGAAAAATTATCATCGCGCGACGGTGATAGCTTACGAATTTTGCGCATCGCACCGATGATTTCATCCTGCGTTTCATCTAATTTACTGACGGACTGCACTTTGACAGCGAGACTCAAACCACGCGAGCGACCGAACGATTTCATAAACGTCGTAATCGGTATGGCCACTTGGTTATCAAAATTAGGGCCGCCAAAATTACCCAGGAGTTTTCCTTGTTTTTCCAATACGCCGACAATACGGAAATTGTACGCACCGACGCGTATGCGACGTCCGATGGGATCTACATTCTCAAAGAGTTGCTTTTTCACTTCGGCACCGATCACGCATACGTACTTGGAATTTTGTACATCAATCGCGCCGATATAACGACCGAATTCAGGTGTAGTGGACGAAGTAAGTAATTCTTTATCCGTTGTCCCCTTGATAAAAATATCATCGAGCGTCTTGGATTCATATTTGACGGGACGCATTGTACCCACCGTCGGATTAATCGCCACGACTTTGTCGCCAAGTGATTTTTCCAAGCGTTCGGCTTCTTCGAGATTGATTTGCGGACGATTGCGATATTTCCACCAGTCATCCATCTGTATCCACGGCTGACGCGTAACATACAGCACGTCATTTCCTAAAACGGATAATTGCGATTGAAACGATGTTTTCATTCCGTTCATCACGGTCATCGTCGTCGAAACGGCCGTAATACCGATCACTATGCCGAGCGTGGTCAAAAAGCCGCGGGCTTTATTGGCACGTATAGCCGTCATGGCGATACGGAAAGCCTCGAGTGTTTCGTATATAAATCGTTTCATAATAATTCTCGAAGGTTATTGGGCTTCCGCTTCCACAAGTACTTTTTTGAAAACCTTGCGGCCCGTGATCGCTTCATCGGTTTCGACAACACCGTCTTTAAGACGGACGACGCGATGCGCATGGGATGCGATATCCTCTTCGTGGGTGACCAAAATGATCGTATTGCCGGCTTTGTGAAGCTGCTCAAACACTTGCATGATTTCTTCGCCGGTTTTGGAATCCAAATTACCCGTCGGTTCGTCCGCAAGTATGATCGAAGGATTATTGACCAATGCACGTGCGATAGCAACGCGTTGGCGTTGACCACCGGAAAGTTCGTTGGGTTTATGTTTCATACGCGCACCGAGCCCTACTTTTTCGATGGCTTCGATCGTCAAACGCTTGCGTTCCGCCGGCGCATGGCCCGCATAGATCATCGGCAATTCTACATTGTGAAACACATCCGAACGCGGTATGAGATTAAAATTTTGGAATACAAATCCGATTTTGCGATTACGAATCTCCGCCAGCTGATCATCATTCATCTGCGCGACATCTTGCCCTTCGAAAAGATACTCACCGCTGGTCGGTGTATCCAAACAACCGATAACATTCATCATGGTGGATTTACCGGAACCCGAAGGTCCCATGAGCGCGATATAATCGTTTTTTTTGATTTGCAGCGACACGCCACGCAGTGCATGCACTTCTTCGGTTCCGATTTGGTAACGCTTGGTAATATTACGTATATCAATCAACATATTGTTTTCCTCAAAAGCGTCCGATGTATATTAATTATCGCGTGCTTCTTTGTTATCGTCTTTATTCGGCTTCTTTTCGTTATCCACTTTGACTTTGGAACCGTTCTCCAAAATCTTACTGATCGCGCGGAAGTTTCCGACGACGACTTCATCGTTTTCTTTGATACCGTCAAGAATTTCGATATGCGATTCGCTCTGAATGCCCGTCTTAACCGGACGCGCTACGGCCATACCGTTTTCGATGACAAATACGATTTCTACCACACCGTCTTTATTGGGCACGAACTGCGTATTGGTATCGCTGGCCATAGCCGCACCTTCTTTTTCGACGCCTTCTTTACGTTTGAGGCGCTCGGGTTCGCGTACCGTGACGCATTGGATCGGTACTTTCAACGTATTACCGCGTACATCCGTCGTAATATCCGATGTCGTAGACATACCGGGGCGCAGCATCAGAGGCGTATCGTCCAACGCGATCTTCACTTCAAATTCGGTTTTTTCTTCCGATGTGCCGGTCGCTTTTACGGTTGCGGAGTTCGCGATTTCCGTCACACGTCCGCGCAGTTTTTGTTCGGTCAAGGCATCCACTTCGATCACGGCCGTATCGCCGATTTCAACGGCCACGACATCATTTTCATCCACATTGACGCGTGCTTCCATTTCATTGAGATTGGCAACGATCATGATCACATCTTGCGAAAATTGCGAGCCGAGTGCAATTTCACCGACTTTTTTATTGAGTTTGCTGATCGTACCATCGATGGGTGCATAAATCGTCGTTTTGCTGAGATTATCCGCTGCTTGTTGCGCGCTGGCTTCGGCTGCCTGTACCTGGCTCTCGGCCGATTCGACCGAAGCGCGGGTAGTCGAAAGTGTTGTTTGTGCCACTTCCAATTCTGAAGCCGAGGCTAATTGTTTGGCGGTTAAATCTTTGACGCGTGCAAAATCCTGCTGCGCTTTTTCATAATTGGCATTGGCTGTTGCCACTTGCGACTTGGCCCTCAGAAGTTCGGCTTTGGCCTGATCCAGTTGCGCATCGTAAAACGTACGATCTAATGACACGAGCACTTGGCCGCGTTTCACTTTATCGCCTTCTTTTACGGTAAGTTGTAATATTTTAGCGCTGACATTGGAGCTGATCTTGATATCCGTGACCGGTTGGATTTTACCGGAGGCACTGACGGTTTTGATCACATCGCCGCGTTTGACTTTTTCAGTCTGCACTTCGACCGCATCTTCTTTTTTACCGCGAATGTTGAGAACGATCACTACCGTAAGCACCAGCGTTAAACCGACGCCGATCAAAATTTTGTTACGTTTAGACATAGCTCTATCTCCTAAAAAGGGTTTCTCAAAATTACTTATTGAACATCCAGTGTGCCAACGGCCAGCAAGTACTGTTGTTTGGCATACACAAAGTCATACGCAGCTTGCGTATAGTTGGCTTCGGCCGCCGCATAACTGGCATTGGCTGTAATCTGATCCAAAATCGTGCCCGCCCCGAGATTGTATTTTTCTGTAGCCAAACGAAGATCTTCTTTGGCCGCTTTGACGTTTTCCTCGGATAGTTTCATGTTATCGTAGGCGGTCTGCATATTGAGCAGAGCGATTTTCACGTCCAAAGCAACTTTACGTTTGGTGCTCTCAGCATTACTGCGCGCTGTCTGCAACGATTGATCTTGTTGAATCACACGGCTGTTGGTTTCAAACCCACTAAAAATGGGTATGGAAACGCTCAAACCTATTGAGGTGTTATCGTTATTACTGTAATTTGCAAATTTTAAATTCTTATCACCCCATTGATACGACGCAAAAGCATTGACCGTAGGATAAAAACCGCTTCGTGCAATACTTACGGTGCGACGCGCACTTTGGACACGACTTTCGGAGGCTAAATAATCCTTGCGATTTTGAAGCGCTTGTCCATACGCTTCATCGAAATTCATCTGATTCACGTCAAGACTTGAGGCAATAATTAGCTCTTTTAACTCGAGATCGGAATTGACATCAATACCGATCAGACTAGCCAATGAAGCTTTGGAAGTCTTGAGGTTATTTTTGGATTTGCTGACAGATAGCTTATCCGAGCCGACCTGCACACGTTGTTTGTACACATCGCTCAAAATCTGCGCGCCTAATTTATTGCGCTCTTCAAGACGCTTGAGTTGTTCTTCGCTACGCTTGAGATTTTCTTCATTGATGCGAAGCAATTGCTGATTTTTAAGAACATTGATATACGCTTCATATACATCCAACGTCACGCTTTGACGCGTTCGTTCAAAATTGTATCGTGCCGCCGATTCGTCCAGACGTGCTTGTGATGCTTCTGTCCAATTACGAAAACCATCAAACAAAACGTAATTGGCTGTTAACGAGTAACTATAGCTATTGAATGCACTGCCAGTCGTGGTATCTCGATTCGTCATGGGGCTTGTACCTGAAAGTGTATTCATCATTGTGCGACTCGCGCGCATTGACGCATCAACCGTCGGTAAAATTTTTCCTACAGTTTTAGGCAATACGTTAGCGGATGCGGAATTGTAGTCGTTTTGTGCGGAAATGACCTGTACGTTGTTTTTCATCGCGATGGTCAACGCTTCTTCAATTGTGAGCGCTTGTTTTTGCTGCGCCGTAAGATTGGCGGCTAAGGCGATCCAAACAATGGTCAATAAATGTTTCATGTCTCCTATTCTCCTCAAAATTCGGTAATTCATACAAACAATCGAGTATTCGGCGAATTTATCAAAATGTTTCACTTTTTCCCGAAAAATTATCCTTTTTTTCGTTTAACGGTATTTCTTATACCGATTAGACTGTTTCAGACAAAAAATGTTGCACATACAAAAGCCGTTTTATTATGATTCTTTATCATAAAAAAACGGCTATACAAATTAGACCATAGAATTTGCTAAAAATTAACCTCCGACACGCATACCCATCAGCGCCATACCCCACTGTGCCAATACCCAGACCAACCACAAACCAAAAACCAAAATCATCGATTTTGATTTAGGCGCTTTGAACACTACAGCTATCCCTATAGACATCACGATCAACATCCATATGGTAAAGATATCAAATTTGCTCATGATCAAGTAGGTCGTCGTATGGCCGAGTTCTTCTCCGATGAGGATGCCCAGTCCGGTATCCACGCGCATGCTTTGATTGATATACATGATCGGCAGCTTGATCAGAGCGCCCAAAAGATCCACGATCCCGGACCAGGAGAAAATAGCCAGCACTTGCGTAAAAGTAGCCGCTGACTTAAGCACAGCGCTCCCGCCCAACCTGAGTATCAACGCCGAGATAAAATATGCGATAACGATAACGACCATACCCACAGCGAAACCTACGACCCAAAATTTTTTCATCATCTCGATAGACTGATCAATAATGCGTTGTTTGTCGCCGTCAGGTATATTTTTATTTTCCATAATGGAAATGCGCGTTTTTTCGGCGCTTTCTTTTTGGATCACATCCTTCATCAATATACCAACTGCGATCATGGCCAGCAAAGCAAGCATCATGGGCAAACCCCATGAGGGCCGTGCAGCTATGTCGGTAAATGTCTTTTCAGGCTCGGTGATCACGCCGATTATCCGGTCCAAAGCACCTAACGGTTTAGGTTCTGTCATTGTCTCCATAGTATCTCCTGATAACAAAGGGATGGTTTTTATTTACTATCGGATACGTTGCCGCAAATTACTTTTTCTTACAGGTTTCATTTATTTTTTGACCTTTCTTCCATAATCCCGAAGGTATTGTCTTCCGGATCCTTGAAAAAAGCCATCCAAAGATCATGATCCGGCATCGGCGCTACCAATTGAGGCTGATGAACAACAACCACACCCACGGATTTTAGACGTGCAAATTCCTCATCAAGGCGAGATGTCTTATAATATAGAATGGGCCGGGACAGAGCGTATTCACCGGGCTCAGCAATTCCCAACATCAGGCGAACACCGCCAAGATCAAAAAAAGATAACCGGTTCGGAACAGTAAACAGATGCGTCAGGCCCACCGTGTTTTTGTAAAAATCTTCCATTACGTCCAGATGGGTCACATGCATTGCGATTTGACCGAGCGTTTTTTTCATACAAGACTTTACGGTTTAAGGATAATTTTACCAAACTGTTCACTTGATTCCATACGATGAAATGCGGAACGGCATTCGGCTAAAGAAAACACTTTATCCACAGCCGGCTTCAGTCGGTATTGATCGTAGATCTTAATCATAGCTCTAAAATCATCGATAGTTCCCATCGTGGAGCCTTGTATAGTCAGTTGTTTCCAAAAAATTTTTCGCAAATCTATGTGTTCCGGATTACCGTTAGTTGCGCCATACGTCACATAACGGCCGCCCGGTTTCATGAGATTGAGCCATTCGCCAAATGATGCGCCTCCGGTGCCATCCACGATGAGATCGGGTTCGATCCCGTCCGAAGCCATCTTTTTGAACATATCTGTTGCTTTATAGTTATAACCGGCGGATGCACCGAGCGAAAGCGCGCGTGCGATTTTTTCATCATGACCGGACGTCACGACGACCTGCGCACCGACGGTCATTGCCATTTGCAGAGCCAATGCCGCTACGCCGCCGCCGACGCCTGTGATCACGACCGTTTCACCCGCATCGGCTTTACCCTGTTTCATAAGCGCACGATACGCCGTCAAACCCGCCAACGGCAACGCCGCCGCTGCTTCATCCGAAAGATGCCCCGGCGCTTCGGCTAAATTTTCTACCGGAACCGTGACATACTCCGCAAGCGTACCCTGATCGGGCATGCCCAAGATTTTGTAATTTTTTCCCTGTGCCCTCGGGTTGTTCCCCCAAAACAAACCGGGATGAACCACAACACGGCGGCTGACCCAAATATTATCTTTTATGTCACCGACTTGCTCAACAGTGCCGCATGCATCGGAACCCAAAACAGCCGGAACTTGTATTTTGGCATATTTACCAAATACTATCCAGAGATCACGATGATTCAGAGCCGCTGCATTAATTCGGATCAACGCTTCACCCGGCTTCGGCTCCGGTTTAGAGATGTCGGTATAATGCAAGTTTTCAATAGAACCGACCGCCTGCAATACCGCCGCTTTCATGGTTTCCTGGTGCACGATTTACTCCTCCGGTGTTATTTGCAAAAGCACGCCGTCAAACGGGCAGAATTCGTATTGAAATTCGTACGCACGCCGGCACTTTTTACAGTACCGATACAGCAACGGCTTGTCTATAGATTTAGATGAAAGCCATGCCGCGCGAAAGTTTGATTTTTTTTCTGTCAGTGACTTACCGGTTTGCTCAACCGGGATAATTTCCAAGGACGGATCCACTGCAACTTTGACCCGTGAAGTGCCTTTGAGACCGCGCTGTTCATAAACAATCGTTACGCTGTCATCGGGTTTTAATTGTTTCAAAACCTCTTCCCACGCCTCAATAGAACGCACGGCTTGATCATTGAGCGAAAAAATTTTATCGCCGCGATCCAGACCGGCCAGATACAGCGGATCTCCTATGAGCGTGGCATCTTTGATGAGGATACCGTCGTCATCGGCTGCGAGCCGCACTTGTCCTAATGTCGGTCTATCCGCATGCGCAGCACGTGTGACGAAACCGGCATAATCCAGCAGCTTTTTATAATCCGGTAACCGGTTACCGCGAATCGTTTCATCAAAAAAACGTTGCGCCCGTTTTTTATCGCCGATCAGATCACCTAACGCCGATTCGAGATCGGCTGAAGTATAGGGTTTTTCCGTTTTACCGTACGCTTTCCACAAAAGCTGCATGTAGTCATCCAACGTTTTGCCATGTTCCGTGCGCAACGTCAGATCCAATCCCAAAGCCACCGTAGCGCCGTACCAATAATACGTCGAAAATATATTTTTACGATTCTGCGCATCCACCGAAGTCGCGGCATCGGTAAACGCCGCACGTTGGCTCATGTGTGCCGGACCGCCAAAATTTTTAGAGGGATCCACGACTACGTTATTCATCAATTTGGTTAATACCTTGCAATACCGGTCCACGCTTTGAATGCCCGCCCGTGTAATGATCAAATCATCATAGTAGGAAGTAAAACCCTCGGCAAACCAAAGTTCCTCCGACATATTGACCCGCGTTTTATCAAACGGTTCTAGCGATTTGGGACGAAGGCGTTCCACATTCCACGCGTGAAAAAATTCATGCGCCATCGTAGATGCGATATCCAAGAAATCACCGCTAATAGAATCCCGATTGGTGATCACACTTGAATTGCGGTGTTCCATCCCGTCCCAGGACGCATACGGCGTCAACTCCATCATAAAGGCATACCGTCCCTGATCAAAAACCGGAAATTCGCCAAAAACCGCACGCGCTTCGCGGACGATCACATCGCCGACTTTAGCCAAATATTCTGTCTGTTTCGGCGTTCCCGTATGATGAAGTATCAGCGAAAAAAGAATATCACCACTTGTCGCCGGAACGCGCCATGACGATTCCTGAAATGCGCTGATCTCAATAGGGCTATCCATCAGATAAGCCAAATCCGAAGCAATGTATACTGAAGCGCCGGACTCTTTGAGTTGTGTAGCGATGCGCCATGTTTTATCCGGAAGCGTAAACCGAAGGCGGATATTGCGATGGTCTGCGTTTTGTGCATACACAAACATCGCCGGGGGATTGATATGCGCGTGCGACGCATCGAGCGATAAATACGTGCCATCTACATGATCGCCGTACACTGTATAAAAAAAACGCACCGTTCCATCATGACCGGATACTTGCCACCCGTAAGGATCATTTTGGGTTACATCAAGTTTTTTTCCGCGCCCATCCTCGGCTCTAACCGAATACACATTTTTGATAAATTCGTGCAGTGCATAACGCCCCGGTGAGGAACGGCTCATCCGAATATCCAAAACGGGTGACGAAATATCCGAAAACACGGCCGTCACTTCCGCCTCATGATGGCGAATGTTGGGAAAGCGAACTTCATAGTTAACTTGTTGCGCAGATACACTAGCGGATACACAAACCCACCATAACAGGGTACGATAATTCATATTAACCTCTACTAAGATGAGAAAATGAAAAAGGCCTCAGAGATAAAATTTTGTTCTTCGATCTTTGAAAAGATCGTTTTTCGGCGTCATGTTTTTTTGACGTGACTTGGTCAAATCAATCTTTGCGATATAGACTTCTTCCTTTTGTTCCGGCGCACGATGTAGTAACACGCCTTTGGGGGCAACGATCTGACTTTGTCCCGTAAAGGTCAGCTCGCCGTGGGGACGTGTTTCCTCGCCATAACGATTGGCTGTGACACAATACACCATATTTTCGATGGATCGGGTAATCATGGCATTTTGGCAATAGTTCAAAACCAGATTGGAAGGATGAGCGATGATATCCGCGCCCATAAGCGACAGCGTGCGCGTCACTTCGGGAAAAATCCAGTCGAAACAAATCATCATACCGACCCGTGCCGAAGCGATTTTATGAACGCGCAGCGGTTTATCGCCCGGTGTGAAACAATTTTTTTCAGTGTTAAATAAATGAATTTTACGGTACACATCCACAATGCCTTTTTTACCGATCAGCAAGGCGCTGTTATAGTTTTTTCCCCCGTCCCGTTCATTGAACCCGGTGATCACGTGCATACCGTTTTTTTTGCATAACTCGACCAGTACTTCCACGACAAATGATTTTTTCGGATCTTCGGATAACGCATACGCTTCCTTACGATCGCGAAAATAATATCCCGTTGTGGCCAATTCAGGTAATACCATCAGATCAGCCTGCTTCTTTTCCAAAAGTGCGTAGATTTTGGCAGCATTATAATCTATATCTCCAAATTGCGGTTTGAATTGCACGTATCCGATTTTCATGTTTTCATTCCTATACAGATTTTTATGACGTTTGTCCGTTTTGCAATAATACATTTCGAATAACCTGAGCCGACGATGTGATTACAGATTCCGGTTCACCCGTAAAACAGAGGCGTATATACGAAGAAAAATCTTTGCCAAAATCACCGCCCGGCGCGACCAATACGCCGCCCATAATCATTTGCTCAACCAGTTGATCAAATGCCCGACCTTGCAAATACGGCGCTGCATCTAAAAAAACAAAATACGTTCCCTCCGGTTTAGCGACCGGCATGGCCAGTGCTTCCACCATCGCATCGCGCAGTTGTTGGTATTGGGCATTGATCCCGTGCATCCACTCGTGCCGACGCCGCAACGGTTCGACCATCATATACTGCCCCACCGGCGAAGGGCTATATAACTGGTGCACCATGACTTTATTCAATGCATGGATAAGTTCAGGCTCCGCGATCGCGTAGCCGAGGCGCAATCCCGCGAACATAAATATTTTAGAAAACGTAAAAATGCTGATGGTTTGTTCGCGTATACCCAACGTAGCGGGGGAAATCGTTTTACGCCCGTCAAATGCCAAACCGTCGTACGCTTCATCGCTGATCAGCCACAACTGATGCTGTTTTACAAAATCAACGACAGCCTGCCATTGTCGAGCATCCAACATTTTTCCTGACGGATTATTGGGCGAATTGACATACACGGCCACCGTTTTGGAAGTCGTTGCATTTTTGAGCTTTCCGAAAATATCCATTTCCGGTTGGTCATATAAGTCCATGTACAGCGGAACTTCGACCACTTTTCCGCCCGCGGCACGCACCATTCCCGTAAAGAATGGCCAGCACGGCGTTAACACGATCACTTCGTCGCCGGGATTGATCAGAGTCATCATCGCCGCACTCAACGCATTGCTCGCTCCGGCCGTCACTAAAACATGATCCCGAGTGGAAGTGATACCGTTGTCTTCGCTTACTTTTTCGGCAATGGTTTTACGCAGTTCATCCACGCCGTACGTGTTGCAATATTTGGTCATATCACGGTGTGCCGATGTGAAATAGTCGGCCAAAGGCATCGCATACGGCGGCCATAACGCCGTATCTCCGATATGCAATTTAGCAACCGATGTCTGCTGTTTGATCAAATGACGGTATTTTTCGTACACCGATCCGGTAAGCTCTTTCACGCGTTCGGCTGTATGAGGATATTTTGGCATGATGGGAATAAAATTAATTAATATACAATGTCGTTATGTTTGATGCTTTGGAACTTTAACTTTATTGAAAATTTTATCGCATAAAAGTAAACATGACAATGCTCATGTATTTTGCCGCCGGAATGCATATATTTTTTGCGGTTCAAATTACTGATAAAACTACAACCCGCAAAGGAAAAAAACGTGCACGCTCTTGACGCTATATTCAAACCCCGCAACGTCGCCGTGATCGGCGCTTCGCGCAAAAGCAAAACTATCGGCCATGAAATCATTCATAACCTCATCGAATGCGGTTTCACCGGCGCGATATATCCCGTCAATCCGAATGCACCGGCCATACATAGTATCAAAGCTTATCCGACCGTCAAAGATATTCCGGACGAAGTGGATCTAGCCATCGTCACCGTGCCCAAACAACTGGTACTCGGCGTCGTGGACGAATGCGCGGCCAAAGGAATCAAAGGTCTGATCGTCATCACGGCGGGATTCAAAGAAGTCGGCGCGGAAGGTGCGGCACTTGAAGATCAACTCATGGCCAAAATAAAAAAATACGATATGCGTATGGTCGGCCCTAATTGTATGGGCGTGATCAATACCGATGAACACGTCAATCTCAATGCTACGTTTTCGCCGACCCAGTCGCGCTCCGGTAATATCGCATTCATTTCCCAAAGCGGCGCGCTCGGCGTAGCCATTCTCGAAAACGCCGAATCGCTTGAACTGGGCATTTCCAATTTTGCCAGCATCGGTAATAAACCGGATATCTCCGGCAATGATCTTTTGGAATACTGGCGTGATGATTCGCGCACTAAACTGATATTGATGTACCTTGAAAGTTTCGGCAATCCCCGGCGCTTTATCGAAGTAGCGCGCAGTATTACGCGATTCAAACCGATATTGGCCGTCAAATCGGGACGTACCATGGCGGGAGCGCGTGCCGCATCGTCTCATACCGGCGCCTTGTCCGGTTCCGACACGATCGTGGACGCGATGTTTCGCCAATCGGGCGTGATGCGCGTATCCTCCATCGAACAGCTTTTTGATGTAGCAATGGCTTTTGACAAGCAGCCGCTGCCGCACGGTGATCGCGTTGCGATTTTGAGTAACGCCGGCGGACCGGCGATCATGGCCACGGATGCGCTCGTAAGCAACGGACTAAAATTGGCCGAGTTTACACAACAAACCAAAACTGCGCTACGTCAGATTCTTTCACCGGAAGCCAGTGTTAATAATCCGGTGGATACGACGGCCGGCGGTGACGCGCAGATCTACGGCAAAGCGCTTGATATTATCTGCAAAGATCCTAATGTGGACAGCGTACTGGCAATTTTTGTTCCACCGATCACAGTGTTTCTGCGCGACGTGGCCGAACAAATCGTCGCGATCAATAAACGTTTCCCCGATAAAACCGTGCTCAGTTGTTGTATGAGCCAGGAAAAAATTCACATCAGCTATATGCGTACACACGATATTCCGACTTATACATTCCCTGAATCGGCGGCGTTGGCGTTAGCGGCGATGAATGAACACCGTAAATGGCGGCTTAAGCAGGAAGGTACGCTGCGCAAATTTGAAGTTGATAAAGCCGCAGTCGAAAAAATCATTCGCGACTGTTATGCCGCAGGAAGAACGTATCTTTCGCAAGACGAAGTATTCGGTATTCTCCGTGCATACGGATTGCGCACGGCCTCCAGTACGATCGTCAAAACGGAAGCCGAAGCCGTAGCCTTTGCCGCAAAACTCAATAAGCCCGTCGTACTCAAAGTGCATTCGTCCCAGATCGTACACAAAACGGACGTAGGCGGCGTTATCATAGACCTGCGTACCGAAGCCGATGTACAGCGCGGTTATCAGACGATCATCAAAAATCTTACGGCGCACCATCTGCAAGACAAAATCGAAGGCATGCTGGTACAAGAAATGGTTAAAGGCGGTAAAGAAATCGTACTCGGTATGAGCCGCGATCCTCAGTTTGGCCCGGTGCTCATGTGCGGCCTCGGAGGTATCTACGTCGAGGTGATGAAAGATGTCGCGTTTAAAATCGCACCTTTGACAGATATCGATGCGCGGGAGATGATCGAGTCCTTGCGCAGTTATCCGTTGTTGCAAGGTATCCGCGGTGAAAAACCGGCGGACATCGCAACCGTCGTCGAATATCTGCAACGGCTTTCGCAATTGGTCACGGACGTGGAAGCGATCACTGAAATGGATGTCAATCCGCTGATGGTATTTGAAAAATCCGAAGATTGCAAAATCGTAGATGCACGGATCAAATTGAAAGAACCCTCATAACATATCGCTGCGTTTGCGAATCCACCACTCAGCGCTGAGCAAAAGGATGATCAAAATCAAAAGCGCCGCGGCATTCCAGACGGGAATATTTTTTTCGCGTTCGAAAATCAACGGTTGAAAATTCATCACACCGGCAAGTGAATCTATACCGGATGAGGCAAAAAAACGCCCGCCGGAGGCCGATGCGATGGTCTGCAGTGTCCGCGCATTCATCGCTGTCGAACTCATTTCCAGGCTAAATGCTTCAACGGTGACAGCGGTTTTATCCGTGCCAATCAATGCACCAAAACGTTCCGCCGAAGAAGTGATAGGATAATCCCCCGGCATTAAGCCGTCCAACGTTATTTCGTATCTTCCGTTTCCGAGCGGCTGCATCGCATGCATATGGCTCGCGCTGCCGTTCTGCAAAGTCACATTCACATTCGCATCGCTTATCGGGCGAAACTGTTCATCATATACCTGCGTTGTGAGCATCACCGCTTCACCGCTGCGATATACGGATTTGCCTGCGCGCACGATGACCGGTTTGGTATCATCTTTGGCCGCAAGCCACTGTACGCTTTGTTGAATAAACGCAGGATATACCGCGTTCGATTTATTTAAACCTTTGATAATAAAATCCGCTTTCCAGAATCCATAGCCCGTAAAGGCTAATGTTTTTTGCTGCCGCAAGCGTTTGGTTATCAGCAGCGGAATATCGTTTCGTAAACGCAAGGTATTCGTGGCTCGCGACATATCTACCCGCGCAAGAACATCCGACTCTTCGGATGCCGCCACAGCATAACGGCTGATCCAAACCGGTGGCAGATCGGCCCACTGTCGCATGGTCTCTCCCGGATCGTCGGAAACGGCCACGATCGTGCTCTGGCTGGCCGATCCGCTCATACCGATAAAGACGGAGGATTCCTGCAAACTCGCGTCCGGTTTAGCTTTGATGGGAAGTCGCGACTGAATGGATTGTAATCGCCCGACTTCGATATAGATTCCGAAGAATATGGCTGCACTGCGATTGTTATCGGATATGTCCTGCAGAAAGCGTTGTAACGTCGAAGGATCGGAAGTGTTCGTCGGATAGTCGTTAAAAATATAAACATCCGCTTCCGTCGGTGACGTTCGCCCGGGCGGTTGTTCCAACTCGGTTAGCGTCCCGTTTTTTTGTTCGACGTACGCACGTACGTCCAAATTGGGATTTTCGATAAGGACGCTGTAAATAAAACGATGATCCGGACCGGGCGCTCCGGAGATCAGTGTAACGGATGTTTTGTTTTTGAGAACACGTATGACGAAGGCGCGTTGATTGTTCCGATCGGATAATTCGCCGAGCAAAGGACTTGCGCGCACCGTATATTTCTGATCACCAATTTCATCGGGTATGACATCCATCGTCACCTGCGTCAGCGCTCCGTCTTCCGGTAACACAACGATTTTGTTTTGCACGCGCTTTCCGTTGTGCAAAATTTCGACATCAATACGTTTTCCCTGATAGCCGTACGATGAAAGCGTCACGGTTACCGGGATCGTCGCTCCCAGATAAGCGGTTTCATTGTGTGAAATTTGAACAATGGCTACGTCGCGAGATTCCGCTGGATCGCCGATACCAAGCGTAAAAACCGGTACATCGGATACTTGAGCAAATCCACCAGGATCGCCGCCGATATTGTATTGGCCGTCCGTTATCATTACATACGCGGCCAGGTGTTTGCCTATAAACAGCGATTGGGTTTGCTCCAGCGCGGTACGCATATCGGTAGCATGGCCTGTCAAGGCTAGCGTATCGGATGGCTTATGATCGGACGGATATAAACGATCACTAAAGGTAAAATATCTGATATCCCACGCATCGGCATGATCCGCCCACATACGATGATCGAGTACGCCGCGCCGTTGCTGTTGGCGATCACCTTGCGCATCGCGAATGCTCATGCTTTCGGACGCATCAATCAATACCGCAACTATCGGTTTTTCTTTTTCTTCGTACTGCAAATCAAGTATGGGTTCAAATAAAATAAAAAAAGCAATGGCAAAAGCCGCGCTGCGCAAAATTATAAGAATCCGGCGACGAACTTGAGACACGGGAGGAATGGTTTCACGGTAGAGCCAAGCGGATAATCCGACGGAAAGTCCGACAATCACGATGAGGAAAAAAACACTCCAGGCAAAAGTTAACTGTATCGAAGTATAAGACAAAAGGCCTCGTTGTTCATTAATATATACAAAATTACCAATCTTTTTCCGTCTCGGAATCCGACTTGGCTTTATCTTTTATTTTCTTTTTTTGATAATCTTTTTCCTGATTTTTGAGCGCATCCAGTAATTTTTCAGCCTCTTTTTTGGTCAAACCGGATTTATTCGGATCGGACTTCTTCTTATTTTGTTGTTCGTCGTTTTGCTGTTCTTCTTTGTTTTCATCCTGCGGTTGATTTTGATCGTCCTGATTTTTTTGATCCTGTTCTTTTTTTTCCTGCTTGGATTGATTCTTATCCTGATTTTTTTGAGGCGGCGGTTGCTGCATCTGCATTTGTTTCAACGCGTATTCTAAGTTTTTTCGTGCGTCGGCGTCATCAGGATTTTTACGCAGAACGTTTTTGTAACCCTCGATACTTTCTTTAAGCTTTTTCTGCTTGTATTGAATATTCGCCATGTTATATGCGATCTTATTTTTGAGATCGGCATCGCTCGTGTTTTCCAATGCGCGCTGATAAAATTTGATCGCTTCGTCATACTGCTCCAAACGGTACAGCGCATTGCCGGCATTGTAATTCAACTCCGGATCATTGGGATTATCATTGAGCAAATTTTTGTACGCTTCCATAGCGTGAAAATTATCGCCCCGATCGTAGAGCTGATCCGCCTGACGCCGGGCAAGGCCTGTTTGTGCCGATACGACGCCGGTGAGCGTAAGAATGATATAAAACAGTAAATAGTTTTTCATATCCCGTCTCATACGGATTTTTTGGAACTGAGTTCCTTACGTAAATTATAAAAATAACGGAAAGTCATTATTACGACACCCACCGTGAGCAGCAACAGTATCGCATCGGCGATCGTCAATGCCCAGTTGCGTGCATCCAAATAGCGTTTAAATAAAAGCGAAAGCGATGTAATGGTCGTAAGGCACATAAAAATCGCCGGGATCGCCGTAAACCAAAATGGGCGCGATTTCTGTATAAGCCATGCGGTAATAGCCGTCAGTGTAAGCGCCGCCAGCAGTTGATTGGCTGAACCAAAAATCGGCCAAATCGCGGTGTATGCATTGGTAAAACCAAGCGCGATCATGCCGATCACGGGTACCAACGTATTAAAAAATTTATTACGAAATATCGGATGGGGATTTTCCATCAACGTGAGCCACAATTCTTCAAAAAGATAACGTGTCAGACGCACGATGGTATCTATCGTTGTGACCAGAAATCCCTCGAGCAGAATAATACCAAATACCGTACCGTACACCACCGAAATACCAAGCCCTTTGTCTAAAGTATGCCCTACGCCGACGGCAAACGCTAATGGCGCATTACCGGCTTTAGGGTTTCCAAATTCGTCATGCGGCCAGACGATGTCGTGATAATCCGTATAACCAAGCCCGCCCAATATGATGAGTGTCACGCAAATGCCCAACAACGCTTCCAGAAGCATCGCACCGTAACCGATCATCGGCGCATGTTTTTCGCTGCCTATTTGTTTGGATGTCGTACCGGTCGCGATCAGGGCATGCGCTCCGGATACCGAACCGCAGGCAATTGTCACAAAAAGAAACGGCCACATATAACCAAGCGCCTGAAATGATTCTGCGGAAAAATTGAACGCCGGCGCGTCGATCACTACACCGGCCAAGCCGCTTCCGATAATACCGGCAACCATTACGACAATACCGAAGTATAACAACTGTACATTGGTAAAATCCCGCGGTTGCAAAACAAGCCAAACCGGAATCCAACCTGCGATAAAACAATAAGCGCAGATCACGATCATCCAAATTTTAGGATCAAGTGTCACGGGATAAACAAATCCTACCCAAACCGAAACAAAGCAAAAAATAAAAGCCAGTAAGCTGACCGATAAAATACCGGATTCTTTTTTATAGAGAAGATATCCGATCAATGGCGCAACTAAGGTCATAACAATCACCGAAGTTGATGCGATGCCGCCGATGACACCTTTTAAAACGCCATTATCCGTAACCGTTTTTAAAATATTCTGATCTTCCGGTAAGCCAAATTCTTTTAGGGGGTACAGCGACGTGAGGGATACGGCGGTCAATTGTAAAAAAGCCGCGCAGACGAGAATGCAGAGCAATATGGCAAACGCTACAAAAAACAAAAATCCGGTTTTTCCAAGAGTACGTTTGGCAATCTCCGCGATGGATCGCCCGTCTTCACGAACGCTGACGAACAACGCTGAAAAATCATGCACCGCGCCGATAAACGTCACACCTAAAATAATCCACAACCACGTCGGCATATAGCCGTACAACAAAGCCATCGTCGGACCTACGATCGGCCCGGCCGCAGCAATGGATGCAAAATGATGCCCGAGTAATACGACAGGTTTGGTCGGAACAAAATCAACACCGTCATTTACCCGCTGCGCGGGGGTCGGTCGAGATACATCTACACCCAACCACTGTGCAACACGGCTACCGTAAAAACGGTAAGCCAACCATAATGCACCGAGTGAAACCAGCATTGCTACGGCAATATTCATGCGTTACTCCGACGAAATGTCCAAGGTTTGAAAATCCGTTTTAACAAACAGGTAAAATTTATTGATTAGTCTGTTTTTTTCACTAAGTATTTTATTTCACCAGTAACATGCGTTTGGTTTGACTAAACCCGTCGGCGGTGAGCCTGTATAAATATACTCCCGACGCTACGCGATGTCCGGATTCGTCACGACCATCCCATTGCACTTCATAGTTTCGTCGTTGCGAACGAAATCCATCGTACAGCGTTCGTACACGTTGGCCCAGCATGTTGTACACGATGATGGCAACATACCCATCCCTAAGTACATCGTACCGAATCGTTGTTTGCGGGTTGAAAGGATTAGGTGAATTTTGATGGAGTTTAAATTTGTCCGGAAGTATGCCGCCGCTATCGATTTGACCAAAATAATTAATTGCATCCCACGCATTGACGACACCGTAGCCGTAATGATTATCCGGATTGTCGGCACGATCTGCCGTAGCTTGCAAAGCATACCGCACTTGCGCAGGAGTTAGATCCGGATGTGCGGACAATAGCATCGCACAAATGCCGGCCGTTAGCGGGCACGCAAAGGACGTTCCAGAAACACCGACATAACTTGTATTTGTCGTCGAACCCGCTGCACGTACATTCGATCCCGTCGCCATGACATTGGGTTTGATCGCACCGTGCGTAGTAGGCCCTACCGAACTGAACGAAGTACGTATTCCGGAAGTATTAACCGCACCGACGGCGATCACACTATCGCCGTCCGATGGCGCACCCAGAGTATTTTTAATCACGACCGTCGCATCGCCTTCATTACCCGCGGAATTGACCACGATCACACCACGGGCCACAGCCATATTGGCCGCCTGCGTAATGCGCGTCGAATCGCCGGTCATCCATTGCCAGTTGTAATCCGTAGAATCATAATGATTGCAGCATGTCGCGTCAAACTGAATATACCCCAGCGAACTACTGATGATATCCGCGCCCCGACGCTCTGCCCATTCGATAGCGGCAATCCAATTATCTTCTTCCGCCGGCGTTTCGCTTTCGGTATTTTCTGTTTTAGCAAGTAAAAACGAAGCCTTATAAGCCGGTCCGATCAATTGGCCGGGTTTATAGCCCCCCATCGTCGAAAGCGTTTGTGTACCGTGACTCCCTTCGCCCAAATCACCTTCATCACTGACATCGTCATCCCCGTTGACAAAATCACTATCGGCCAACAATCGTCCTTCGCTGATCATTTTGGAAAAAACTTCATGGCTCAGATTATCAAAACCGGCATCAAAAACAGCGATCGTAACTCCTTGGCCTGCAAAACCGTATTGATGGACTTCAGGAACTTTTAGCAGACTCAATTGAGCGAGGGAAGCGCCATAGTCCAAAGTTGATTTTTTGGAAAGCGGCAACGGCATGGGCTTAGTTTCTGTTTCGGCAATACGTTTTGTTCTTTTCATGCGCTGGATACGGTCAATCCGTTGGATAAATGACCATTCGGTAATTTCAAGAATACGCCTGGCCGGCACTTCGGCGCTCACGGCATTAAGCCAACGCGATGTATGACGAATTTGTACACCGGCTTGACGAAGTAATTCGATATAGGAAGTTTCTACCGGCCAATCGGCTTCATCCGTCGCATGGCGCGTTCCCTTTTTTTGACGGCGCATTACCGCCTCCGGCGATATCCCCAAGGATTCAGAGTTGAATTTTGGCAACGCCGTTTGACCTTTATCCGTAAAATAAATCCACACGTGCACGTTAGTCTCCGGTTCCGAATCGGCGAGAACAGCTTTTAGACGTGGCGATATTTTGTAGGATTGTTCATCATGCACTGATAGCAAAAGCGGGGCCGTGATCAACCCAATTAACAGAACGGATAACCATTTTAATGTCAATGTTCTTTTCATTGGGCTTCGCTGATCATTTTAAGGAATTCTGTCTCGTCTATCACAGGAACATTCAGTTCCTTGGCTTTATCTAATTTGGAACCCGCCTCCGCACCGGCCAAAACATAATCCGTTTTTTTACTGACGGAACCCGATACTTTTCCGCCGCGATCTTCGATCATTTTTTTAGCGTCATTGCGGCCAAGTGAAGGCAACGTCCCCGTGAGTACAAATGTTTTTCCGCTAAATATCGAGGGTAATTCTACAGCGGATGAAATATAAATCGTCTGTACGCCCGCTTGCGTCAGTTTGTCCAGCACTTTGCGGTTTTGTGCACTGTCAAAAAACTGTTTAATACTCAGCGCCGTGCGTTCACCGATACCTTCGATGGCCGTGAGTGTTTCTACATCCGCTTGGCGCAGTGCGTCGAGGGATTTAAAATGTTTGGCTAAATCCTTGGCGCTTTCTTCGCCGACAAAACGAATGCCTATGCCGTAGATCAATCGCTCAAGTGAATTATGTTTACTGCGTTCAATAGCCGTGATCAAATTGGTCGCACTTTTTTCACCCCAGCGTTCCAACGCAAGCAACGCCTCTTTTTGAAGGTAATACAAATCCGCAAAATCATGAATACACCCGGCATCAACCAATTGCGCAACAACGGCTTCACCGCAATTTTCAATATCCATCGCATCGCGCGAACAAAAATGTTCGATACGTTTTTTGATCTGTGCATCGCAGGTGATGTTTTCACAACGCCATGCCGCCTCGCCTTCCGTTTTGACGACAGGTTCACCGCAAACCGGACACGCTTTGGGAAAGCGGAATACGTGAGCTTCCGCAGGGCGTTTATCAAAAACCACTTCGGTGATTTTGGGAATCACATCGCCGCCTTTTTCGATACGCACGGTGTCGCCGATACGAATATCTTTTTCCTGCAAAAAATCTTCGTTATGCAAAGTCACACGGCTGATCGTGGAGCCGGCTAGAAATACGGGTTCCAATTCCGCTACAGGACTAACCGTACCGGTACGTCCGACTTGCAATACAATATCACGTACGCGGGTTTCGACTTTTTGTGCTTTAAATTTATACGCAATGGCCCAACGCGGGGATTTGGCTGTCGCACCCAACGTTTCCTGCTGACGAAAGGCATTAACCTTGATCACCGCGCCGTCAATTTCAAAAGGTAAGGTGTCGCGTTTGGCTTCCCATTCTTCGCAAAACGCAAATACTTCATCCAGTGTTTTGCACACGCGATATGTTTTCATTACGGGAAAATGGAGCGATTCCAACGCCGTCAGGCTCTCCGAATGCGAAAGCAATTTTTTTTCAGCGCCCAGTTCACGCAGGTAGTATGAAAAAAACTTCAAGGGACGGGCCGCTACCAAACGCGGGTCTTGCAATTTGAGTGTTCCTGCCGACAGATTGCGCGGATTCGCAAACGGCGGTTCACCTGCTTCCGTACGCCGTGCGTTGACTTTGATGAAATCTTCGCGCAACATCAACACTTCCCCGCGCACTTCGATATGTTCCAGGTGCGCATTGGTCGCATCCAATCGCAGCGGGATCGAACGAATCGTTTTGAGGTTGATACTGACGTCCTCGCCTTTTTCTCCGTCCCCGCGCGTAACCCCTCGTACGAAGTGACCGTATTCGTAAATCAGGCTCATGGCAACGCCGTCAAATTTGAGTTCGCAAACATACTCAAATGATGCCCCTTCAAGCCCCTCCCGCACGCGGCGGTCAAAATCGGAAAGTTCCTCACGGCTGTAGGTATTACCGAGACTCATCATCGGTTGGTGATGGCGCACCGTCGGAAAATGTTTGGTCAAATCCGAACCCACGCGTTGCGTCGGCGAATCAGGGGTCACCAATTCCGGATGCCGCGTTTCAATTTCACTTAATTCACGCATTAGTTTATCGTACGCTTCATCCGTGATCGCCGGCTGCCCAAGCACGTAATACAAATAATCGTGACGATTGATTTCATCACGCAATTTGTGAACTTTTTTCTGAATATGATCGTGCATGCGTCAGGCCTTCAGTAAATTTCTAAAAAGACGTACACCGTAGCGCGCATAATTCAATAATACCTTCGGCGAATTGGCCGACCGTGCTGTTTTATAAATATAGGACGGCGACAGATACAGACTTCTTAAACCCGATTTCCGGTATTCGACCAACTGATCCCGTGATAAAAAGAGACTGCCGGACGCCGGATCCGCAAAATAGTCGTGACCGAGCGGCGCCGAAGTAAGCAAACCCATCGATTGAGCGATCGTATATAATTCCGTTCCTTCAAAGGGTGTGGCTAAGTGGATTTCATAAAAATCACAAGCCAGTTCCCGTGCCAGCGCGATTGTGTCTCGGATGGTTTGATCATTGTCCCACGGAAGTCCGATCATGAAAAATCCGTACATCTTTAAGCCGCCTTGCCGAACTAAAGCCGCGGCACGTCTTGCATCCTCGACCGTGGCTTCTTTTTTCATTTTTTTCAAGACGTCATCGTTGCCGCTTTCAAAACCGAATGCGACCAGCCAACAACCGGCTTTTTTCATCCATGCCAAACGTTCCTCATCCACGGTATCTACACGGCTATTGGCCACCCAGGCAATGTTCAGATTACGACGAAGAATTTCTTGACACAGTGCGATAACAAATTTTTTATTGATCGTAAACGTATCGGCTTTGAAAAAAAAATTGCGAATACCATAGCGAGTAACGCATTCCTCCAGTTCATCTACGATATTTTGCGGGGAACGCGAACGGACGCGTGCACCGGAAATTGCGGGCGTCAAACAGAATACACACTGCGACGGGCAACCTCGTGCGGTTTGAATCGTAGCCTGCGCTTCACCGGTATCCGGACGGACGTACAGGTCGTTTTTTAGCAAATCTCTTGCCGGAAACGGTATGGCATCCAGATCGGTTTCAAACGCTTCGATGCGCGTGCGCTTCCATGTACCGTCAGGCAAACGAAATATAATATTGGGAATATCCTCGGGCGCTGTATGCGCGTGTAAACCTTCGACCAATCCTTTTATTTCTGTTTCCGCTTCACCGACAAGAGCATAGTCCATCGCCTCGAAAACAGGTTCAGACAGACCACGCAAATCGCCCGCCCAAAACCAAGCGCCTTTGGCGACAGTAATTACCGAAGGATTATTTTTTTTAATTCGGCGAAATGCCTCCATATCGTCGCGCAGCGTAGCGTTGGTGATACTCATCACGACAAGATCCGGATTGAGCGCAGAAAATTGTTTTTCAAAATCATCCCATGTGCAGCCTTCGGCCGGAAAATCGGTAATCGCACAACGGATGCCTGCCGCACGCATAACGGACGCCATGTAGGCCAGATCGTTGGGTGCTCGAAGCGAAACCGCCGAAGAGGCCTCCACATTCGCTTGGCAACGGTCTTCGCCACGTTGGAAAAGTGCGCCGGGCGGATTAAAAAACCAAATGTGACGTATCGGTGATCCCATTATAGTCCTATGGGCAATGCCACGCGGTGAATAGCGACCATCATCAGCGCCGTCCATAAAATAACTGCGGCCATTAAGGGACGATCTGAGAGTATTAAGCGGGTATGATCGAGGCGTTCCTCATTGCGGTGTATCACGTAGATATAACGCATCGTGCCGTAAAACACGACCAAGACCGTAGAGAGTATAATATATTCGTGTTGCCAGGTTCCCCGCGCCAAGATATAAAAAACATATGAACCGATAACCGACGCGGCCGATAATAAAATCAGCATGTCTAACAAATACGGTGTATAACCGCGGGTGTGAAACGCTTCCGTACCGTCATAGACGATCTCATAACGGCGTTTACTAAATGCGATTAACGCGGACAGAAAAAAGGTAGTAACCAGCATCCACGTCCCGGTGGGTATATTCACAGCGGCAGCGCCCGCCCAAATACGAATCACAAAACCCAAAGCGATGACCACCGCGTCCACGATCACCCATCGTTTCAAAAACCAGGTGTAACCGATATTAAGCGCCACATATCCCGCTATGACATAGGCCAACGCCGGTGCGAGTGCATACGCTCCCCCGATGGAAGCGAACGCCAGTATCGTCGCCATAAAAAGCGCATCATGCACCGATACCAGGCCGCGCGTTATGGGCCGAAGCTGTTTGGACGGATGACGCGCATCTTCTTCCCGATCCACCACATCATTAAAAAGATATACGGCACTGGCCGCCAAACAAAATAAACCAAAGGCTGCCGAAATGTACACTATCTGAACAGACGTCCATTCCGAAGCCGAGAACAGCAGCGGTACCAAAACAAAAATATTTTTTATCCAATGCAACGGTCGCATGGCCGCCAGCATATTACGCCACAATGCACTCCGGGATGACTGGCGATGGGTTGCTTCGGAGCGGCCTATCTCTGTTTTGATTTCTGTGGGTTTCATAGATATAGTATTTTACAAAACTTCCAGCACATCGAACGCCATTTCAAATTTATTAAATGGCGGCATTATGTAGACGCCGTCCACCATAGACTTCGCTTCGCGAAGAAATTCTTTGGCTATCAAAACGCCCTCCTCCTGCCCGCGGTCGCCGGCTTTAGTCATACGTTCCCGGATATTTTCAGGAATCGTAATATCCGGAATTTCATGATGCATGAAATTCGCATGTTTGGCATTTTTTAGAGGCATGATACCCAAAAGAACCGGGATTTTGCCTTTGTATTTTTCGGCAAAATCTTCCAGCGGCTTGAGATCATACAAAACCTGTGTCATTGCAAAGTCCGCTCCCGACGCGATTTTTTGATCATACCGGTCATACTCGCGCGCCATATCTACGGCTGTCGGATTAACCGCGCACGACTTAAAAAAATTAGTACGCGAACCGATGGATTTCCCGGCTAAATCAATGCCGTTATTCAGATTGCGAATCAAATTAATCAAGCCGATCGAATCCACATCGAAAACCCCTGTGGCGTTGGGATAATCACCGACCAGCGGCGGGTCACCGGTAATGCCGAGTATCGTGCGAATGTGCATGACGTGCGCGCTCATCAGTTCGGACTGCATGGCGATCAGATTACGGTCACGGCACGAAAAATGTAATATCGTTTCGATCTGAACGCTTTGTTTAATCAACCCGGCCATAGCCAAAGGCGTCATTCCGGCTTTCGCCAACGGATTGTCGGCAATATTGATGGCATCCACATTATGCCGGCGGCACATTACCGCACCTTCGATGACCTTATCGTAATTCAGTCCACGCGGCGGATCCAATTCCACGCTGATAACAAATTTTTTATCGCGAAATTTATCGATGAGCGAGGAGCGTAGATGCGATGTAGGTTGTTCGGCTTTGGACGATTCTTCCGTTTCGATGACCACCGTTTTCTTTTCGATCTTTTTCGGCGGCTGATCGCCGATAGCTTTTTTGATTTGACGAATATGCTCCGGTGTCGTACCGCAACATCCACCGATAATATTAGCACCGGCCTGCATATAAAGTTTGGCGTAATCGGAAAAATAATCCGGCGACGCCAAATAAATGTATCTCCCACCGACGAGCCGCGGCAATCCGGCGTTGGGCTGAACGGAAAATCCGATATCCGGAACGATATTTATTTTTTCCAGCACTTCCAGCAGCGCCTGCGGTCCGACGGAACAATTGGCACCCACGACATTAGCGCCCGCTTCTTTGAGTACACGCGCCACTTCGGATGGTTTATTACCCATCAGCGTTTTGGCTTCATCGTTAAATGTCATTTGCGCGACGATGGGAAGACCCGTGACACTACGTGCCCCTGTGACGGCTTCGCGCGCTTCCTCGAGATCACCGATCGTTTCGATCATCAAAAGATCGGCGCCGTTATCGGCTAGAATTTTGGCCTGTTCGGCAAAATAAGCCCGCGCTTCGGCATGCGTTATTTTTCCGATCGGTTCCAGTGGTTTACCCAACGGCCCTATCGAACCGGCCACAAAAATACGCCGACCCAACGCTTCTGTTTTATATTTAGCCGTCGTCACGGCAATACGAACCCCCGCGGCATTCACAGCTTGAATTTTCTCTTCTAAGCCGTGATGCATCAGACGAAAACGATTACCGCCAAACGTGTTGGTTTCGATAATGTCCGCCCCGGCATCAATATAAGCTTCATGTATGGCACGTACCATTTCCGGATGAGATAAATTGATCTCATCAAAACAGTGATCAAATGAAATTCCTTTTTCATACAAAACCGTACCCATCGCTCCGTCACATACCAATACCCGTTTGGCGAGGGTTTCTAAAAATTCACTCATACCTGTGTCTATTCCGATTATGGTTAATTATATAAATAATACAGCGTCGGAGGCCTTTCTTCAATGACTTTCTTCGTCGTCACGGCTTTCGAAATACGCATAGATTTGGCGTGCCACATCGCCGGGAATGCCTTCAACCAGCATGATTTCCTCCAGTCCGGCCTCGGATAACGCTTGAACGGAACCAAAGTGTTGTAGCAATAACGTACGCCGCTTTTCGCCGACACCTTCGATCTGATCAATTTCCGATACCAATGTGCGCTTATCGCGCAAACTGCGGTGAAATGTAATGGCAAACCGATGCGCTTCGTCTCTCACATGTTGTAGAAGTTTGATGGCCGAGGACGTTTTGGGAATCATGATCGCATCATGCACATCCGGTATGAAAATTTCTTCCAGGCGTTTGGCCAAACCGACGATGGCCTGCCCCTCCGATCCCGCGCGCGAAACGACGATGCCAAGTGCTTCCAACGCTTTTACCGCAGCTGACAACTGCCCTTTTCCGCCGTCCACGACGATCAGATCGGGAAAATCCAAACCTTCCTCAAGTACGCGCAGATAACGGCGTGTGATGATTTCATGCATACTGGCAAAATCATCCGGGCCTTCCACCGTTTTGATTTTAAATTTTCGATAATCGCCTTTTTTCGGTTTGCCGTCCACAAAGACCACCATGGAAGCCACCGGATCCGTACCTTGAATATTGGAATTATCAAAACATTCGATACGCCGCGGAATACGTTGTAAGGACAGATCGCGTTTGAGACTCTCGAGTACGCGCGGTACGAATTGCTCTTTGGCTTTGAGACGCTGGAGTTTAAGTTCGCCTAAAAGAAGTTCCGCATTGCGCTCGCACATGGTTACGAGTTTATGTTTTTCACCGATTTTAGGTACGACCAATTCGACGCGTTCACCGGATTTTTGCGTTAGCCAGGTGGTCAGTGCATTTTCCTCCGACAGCGCCTGCGGTAAATAAATATGCCGGGGTACAAAATCCGCCTGCATATAATATCCCTGAAGCAACGATTCGAGCACTTCTTCCGGCGCTTTATCCGTGACGTGGCTGAAATAATAATGCTGGCGTCCGATCAGTTTACCGTCTCTAATTTTAAATATAACGCCGCACGCATCATCCGCTTCGATCGCTACCGCCGCTATGTCCCGGTCAGCCATATCTTCAAACATCACTTTTTGCGCGGCCGTATAATTTTCGATAGATGCAATCCGATCACGTAAACGCGCCGCTTCTTCAAACTTCATCGCGTCGGCATACGATTGCATGGCGACTTTCAGTTGGCGAATCAACTCACCGGTTTTGCCGTTAAGGAAACGCGTCATTTGATCAACGACAGCGCGATAGTCTTCTTTAGTGACGAACCCTTGGCAGGGACCGTCGCATTTTTTGATATGATAGTCGAGACAGAGTTTGATTTTTTTGGATTCTACCAATTCCGGTGTGAAATAATGCCGGCAGCTTCGAATCGGAAAAATGCGATGGAGTGTTTTGAGCGTGTGCCGCAAATTTTTCACATCTGTATAAGGACCGAAAAATTTTCCGCCGCCGCGCTCTTTTTCGCGCGTTACATAGATGCGGGGAAACATCTCATCCGTAACTTTGATGTAGGGAAAACTTTTATCGTCTTTAAGTTCGATATTGTAACGGGGCTTATGTTCTTTGACCAAATTGGATTCGAGGATCAACGCTTCGATTTCCGAATCGGTTTGAATGATCTCGAGATCAACCACTTTGGAAACCATGACCGCTACTTTAGTATCATCGCGTTTTCCTTCTTGAAAATACTGGCGCACGCGATTTCTTAAAATTTTGGCCTTGCCGATGTATATGATCTTACCTTCACCGTTTTTAAAAAGATAACATCCCGGCGTTTTGGGTAAGTGTTCGAGTTTATGTTCCAGAATATCATTCATGGCTGCAATTATACATTTTTTCCGATTGATATGCCACAGGCGCGGCGTCTAGTAGTTAAGCAAAGCGAGACATACCGAGATGAGCACTGTTCGACTCAATACGAATCTCTACTCTACGAGCAACGTATTCTAATTAATCAACCATTCAAATCAACGGACAAAAAAACCTCTTCGTTTCAACAAAGAGGTTTCATAAAAATGAAAAATTTTATTCCGGCTATTCTTCCGAATCTGTCAATTCCAATTCATCCTGCGTTGCGCGTTTGCGCTCGCTCTCGATGATGGTCATAACCGGCTTAGGCACTTCGATACCCGTAAGATCGAAAGGAGCCAATTCTCGCGCTAAAATATTGATCCGGCGATCAATCATGTGACGTTTATTGAGCAAAATCCACTGCGTATCATCTTTGACGCACATGCCTCCGGCAAAATCGCCT
The DNA here is from genome assembly GCA_013360215.1 of bacterium. NCBI lineage: Bacteria > bacterium. The sequence goes on from JABWCP010000009.1 coordinate 80,217, forward strand.
TTTTCATGCCGCACCTTCAGTCCTAGCTTCGCAGCAATATCTTCTAACGTATCGAGTATTTTTTCTTTTTTCATGAGCTACTTATAAAAGTTCGTTTTTTTTCTGCGCCTGCAGTGTTTCTACTATCTTTTTTACATCCTGGGCACGATCACGCGGACAGATCATCAAAGCATCTTCGGTTTCAACAACGATCAAATCACTGACTCCGACAAGCGCGATCGTTTTTCCCGGGCTGAATAATAATGAATTATTAGCTTCGATGCAAACGGCTTGACCGATGACCGCATTACCATTTTCATCTTTATTTGAAAGCTGATACACCTCTTCCCAGCTTCCGACGTCATTCCAGCGAAAATGACCTTTGAGAACATAAACTTCTTTAGTGTGTTCCATCACGCCGTAATCTATAGATATACCCTTGATACGACGATAGACCTGATCTACTGTTGCCGTATAATCCGCTGTACCGATCGTCGGTTTGATTTCTACAAGGCCTTCATACAGTTCCGGAAGATGCATTTCGATCAATCGTAATATTGTCGAGGCTTTCCATACAAACATCCCGCTATTCCACAAAAAATCACCGGTCGCAATAAAACTTTTCGCCGTTTCAAGGTTCGGTTTTTCGGCAAAGGTTTTCACCCGATAAGCTTTTTCACCGCGGGCTTCGAGCGATTCGTTTTCTATAAATTGAATATAACCGTAGCCGGTTTCCGGACGCGTAGGTACAATCCCGATCGTCACACACGCCTCCGTGCGAAGTGCTACTTCAGCCGCGGCCTCAACGGTTTTACAAAATACGTCATCCGGTGTGATAAGATGATCGGCGGCTAAAACTACCATCACACCATTCGGATCTTTTTCCATCACATGGAGCGCGGCAAGGCCGATACAGGGAGCCGTATTACGACCCACCGGTTCTACGAGAATATTCGGCGAAGGCAATTGCGGCAATTGGCGATGCACTTCGGATGCCTGCGCCTGATTGGTCACAACCAAAATTTCAGACGGTTTTGCGATGGAAGTGATACGGTTTACCGTATGTTGTATCATCGTATGTTCGCCGAAAATATTCAGCAGTTGCTTGGGACGATGCGCCCGGCTGCGAGGCCAAAATCGGGTCCCCGATCCGCCCGCCATAATCACGGGATATATCATATTTTTTTCATTCACGTTAAAGGATGTCGTTTACCAAAAATTCATCGATGGTAGCATGTTTCAAAAAATGCGCGTGAAAATAAGAGGGTTTGAGGTGAATGGCAAGCAAAAGTCCTGATCATTCCCAGTCGGCTTTGAGAACCATACGATAGCGTACTTTATTTGCTCGCAGTCTGGCGACAGCCTCCTGTGCCTGTTTCATAGGCAGTTCTTCGACCATCGGACGTACATGATGTTGTGCGGCAAAATCCAGCATCGTTCGCATGGTCTCAGGACTTCCGACCACACTGCCGGTTACGATCTTTTGACCGTCAAGCAGTATATCCGGAGAAATGCGAATTTCCTCAGCAGGATAGCCTAACAAACACAATACGCCGCCCCAAGTCAAATGCCGCAACCAATGATTCCAGTCCAGCGAAGCGGCGGTTGCTGCGATCATCAGGTCAAACGTACCCTTTGGTGCAGAGTCTGTTAAAGCCGCCTGATGTGCGCCTAATTCTTTCGCTAAGGTAAGGCGGTCCTCAGACAGATCAAACGCGGTGACTTTACTTCCCATACGCGCCGCAAATTGGACGGCAAGATGCCCTAGCCCGCCCATACCGATAATCCCGATGTGTCTTGTTTTCGGAGTAACCCACGTTTGCAAGGCACTAAAAACCGTAAGCCCCGCGCACATAAGTGGCGCAGCATGAACAGACGGCATCGTCTCGGGAATAAGATAAACAAAATGCTGATGCGCGCGCACGTATTCGGCAAATCCGCCGTATTGATTAACGCAGGTTCGTTTTTTTCCGACTTCACACAGATGAGCACGACCGGTGGTACAAACTTCGCATAGCCCGCAGGAACCGCATTGCCAACCGATACCCACACGCTGGCCGGGCTTCAGATCACGAACGGAAGCCCCGGTTTGAATAATATGCCCGATGATTTCATGCCCCGGTACGAAAGGAAAAGTGCATGCCCAGTCGCCGTCCATCAGATGTAAATCGCTGTGACACAAAGCACAGTATTCGACTTTGATTTCGATTTCATCAGCACCTAAAGACGCTCGATCATATTCAAAAGCAGAAAGTGGCGCACCGGGAGCGTGAACAGCTAAAGCACGTATTGTTTTAGATTGGGACATTTTAATCTGTACGCATGCAGGCGTTAATTATGCCAAGAGAAAGAAAACGATGACTTCGTATTTATTAACGAGAATACATGTCGTGGCATTCTATTTTAATTAGAACCGCCGCCCGCGCGATCTTCGTTTATCTCAATATGCGTTGTGGTTTCGCCGGAGCGAACCATTTTTTCGCGGCGTTCCATTTCGGCCAAACCTTTACGCGCCATCGTATTGTCGGGATTGTTTTTCAGCAATTGCAACCAGACTTTGCGGGACGACTCGAAATCTTCTTTCCACATGTAAACATACCCGAGGTTGACATAGGCATCGGTATAATCCCGCTTGATCTGAATAGCCAGAAAAATATGTTTCAGGCTTTCTTCCCAGCGGTGTGCTGTACCCAACATATAGCCGAGATTATTGTGCGCTTGAGCATTGTAGGCGTTGATTTCAATCGCCTTCTCTGTCATAATCATACCGGAATCGGCCTGACCGTGATAAAACATGGCCACACCGAGATTGACATACGCATCATCGTAGGTCGGATCTTGTTCGATAGCTTTATAGTAGGTTCGAATGCGCTCCGCATGGTTTTCCGTTTTTAATGCGGCTTGCAAAAGCGTGTACGCCGTCGCTTTGCGCGCACCGCTCAAGATTTTACGTACATGATCGAGATTGTATCGCGCCCCCGCCATCGCCGGATCAGCGACCAGAGCCTGTTCAAAATAGGTGACCGCTTTTTTATAAAACTCATCCGAACGGTTTTTATCGCCGCCCGCCAAAGCCTGATTACCGAGAGTAAAATACACATAACCAAGATTATTCAGTGCTTTGCTGGATGATGGTTGATACGTCAATGCGCGTTGGAAAAAACCGATCGCTTTGGGATAATCACTACGGGAAAAAAAGATCGCGCCGATTTCGGTGTACCCTTCGTGCATTTCCGGGCGCAACGAAACCGCTTTGCTCAAATGTTTCAATGCATTATCGTAGTCCAGCTTTTCCAAATACGTTTTACCGATAAAGTAGTGAATCTTATAGTTAGCCGAGGTGTCCTCCTCGAGATAAGCAATCGCGGATTGAAATTTTTCTATCGCTTTATCGTACGATACATCGGTAAATAATTTCAAACCTTCTTCGTAGGCCTGCGTGCCGATCGTATAATCTACCCAATGTACCGCTTCGGAATCGCCGGGCAGATAGCTTAGCATCGTTTCAAATGAGGCCCGCGCTTTGTCATAATCGCCTTTGACAAAATAGACAAAACCCAACTCACGATACACGTCTATCAAAGTCGAATCCGATTCGATCGCACGTTTGAATTCTAACTCGGCTTTAAAATATTCCTGCCGCTGATAAAACAATGTTCCAAGCACGTAGTGCGCCGCCGCTATCGTCGGGTTGTCGTCGGCATGCTCCAGTATTTTAACCCACACGGGTAGCGCTTCATCAAAATCGCCTTTTTCGTACAGCGAATCCCCCACAGCACGAAGCTCTATCTTTTCCTCAGCAGAAAGCACGGTTTTCGGAACAGAAACAACGGTGATTACAGGTTCAGAAGGCCCCTTTTTTTCTTCCGCAAGAGTTTCTGTTGTATGACCATGCTTGTCGGTCGAAGCAGATGCCGTCGTATTATTTTTAATACCCGGTTCCGGTTGTACAGCTGTGCGCGATGAACATCCGATCATCACCGACACAGTGATGCCTACCACCCATAACGAAAGTTTTATTCTCATCTACTGCCCTCTATTTTTAATTGTGTGTAAAATCATCGGGATCAACGGCTTTTTTTAACATCGCTTGATTGATTACGATCGTTTTGGCTGGTGCCTGATCAGGGGTAAAATTTTTTCCGATGACCGATTCTTCATCAAGGATTTTCAGTTCAAGATTGCCGATTTTCACCAAGTCGGAGAAGTTAAGTTCTGTAAAATAACCATGTTCCACTTTTTCGCCGTTCACCGAAGTTCCGTTCGTACTTTGTAAATCGGTAATATACATCAGGTTTTTTTTCCACTTGATCTGCGCATGATAGCGCGATACGGAGTTATCGTCAATCATGAGCGTATTGTCAAATGCCCGACCGATGGTCACTTCCTGGTTTTCTTCCACGCGAAAATTTTTTCCGGTTTTGATCTGATGCAAATAATAGATGCTTTTCATGGCTTATTTCCTGAAACGAATTTGAATATTAGATGTTTCCCAGTTTTTACGAACCGTCACCGTATCGTTATAACTTGCAAATCGCTCCGGTCGAATGATCGGCGCTGTTTGGCCGAATGAAAATACGCCGTTACTATCCCGGTCACGGAATGCAAGAAAATTATACTTCCCGGGCAGCATCCCGTCCAGAGTAAAAGCCCCCGGTGATGGTACGATCAATGTATAATCGCGCCCGCTGCGATTGAGATTACGTGCCGTTACATGGTACATTCCATGATCATCGGAAGATTCGTCCGCAATCATACCCGATACCGTACCGACGGTGTCTTCCGGCATGGCGACCAAACGCCAAACCATCGTCGTGTCAAACGCCGGACGACCGGACCAATCCCGTAATATCTTACCGTCCACATGCACCTCATACGGCATACGCCCCCGGAGGTTGCGCGCCGGTATGAATTTCCCGGATGCCGAATGCATCCAAAAAAAAGTTCCGTTTACCGGGTTACCTAAAGTATCACGCAACACAAAAGCATTTTCCCACGTTGGACGTTCCAATCCGCGGTCGGATTTCCATCCGATAAAATCATTAACTGTGATCAACCCCGGCGTACCGTATGGGGAAGTCCATTCAATCTTGGCGCGCGCTGTTTCAAAACTACCCTCCGCGCGAAAATTAATTTGCTGAAAGGCAATCGAGTCGCCGGACAATCCATATATACCGCGCACATCGAGAATATACACGCGTTGGGAAGACATACTGTCACATAAAAGTCGAATTTCTTCAGTTGCGCCCGTCGTGACAAAATAGGCATCGCGTATCGCTACATCGGTACCGCTCAGGCTATCGCGAATTGAAAAATGCGAAGCTATATTTTCTGACCCGGCTTTGGTACCGTCATATCGACTTTCAGCCAAAACGCGGTTGATGCGAATCAAAACTTCATTAGACCCGGTCATTTGTGCCAATTGTACAGCCATCGTCGTGGTGTCTTCTCTGAATACGGCGATATCCACAAATAACGCTTCTTTTGATGTATCCGCCAATATCACATCGCGCGGCGCAAGGCCGATCATATCCTGCATCGGATGATACCTAAAATCTTCGCCTTGATCGGCTACGGCATAAATGCGGTAGGCTCCGTCAGCTAAATACGAAAACCGATATTTGCCCTGTGCATCCACTTGGGTAATATAGTCGGCTCGTTTGGTGTAAATCATGCTGTCGCGTGAGGATGAATGACCGTTGAGTCTGTACGCCCATACACTCGGTTTAGTTTTGCCTTCCGATACGACCGTACCGGCGATGGAACCGGCGTCTATTTTATCACCTGTCGAAAAAGCAAAACTCCATGCACTTTTAAATTTATTCTGATGTGCATCCATCGCGTCCGTGCCGATCGTGATGACGCAGGTACGGTTTTCTTCCAGCGAGTCTTTAAAACGAATCGTCAACGTCGCATCATCCCACGACAGATCCGGATCACGTGCCGGGAACGGTGCGATAAACAACGCTTTTTCAACCGAAGCTTTATTCATCGCTTCGGAAAAAGCCACCGTAACCTCCGTCCGACGGGATACTCTGGTCGAATCTTTGGCAGGAAACGTCGCTATCACCGTCGGCGGTTCCTTATCTTCCGGACCACCCCCTGGCGCACCGATCGTCGCACAGCCGCATAACAACAATAAAACGAAACTCCATCTGCGCGGGTCGTCTAATCTCAAAAAAAACGGTTTGATAATGTTCAAAAATTTTAATCCTATGGGCGAATTGAGGAATAGAAACGGCTAATCGAATTATAAAAAAGTAATTTCTCTTTTCAAAAAAAAACAAACCCCGTGTTGCAGGTTTTTCCCACATACACGGGGCCGTGTATTCATCATAATTTTTTGTTGATCAATTAAAACTGATCGGCCATGAATCAATCAGAAGCGACGGATGTTGCGCATCCGGGTTTTCTTCGCTGTCAAAAGGCAGCAAGTGCCCTTCATCAAAGAATTCAAGACGGTATGTGGCATTTTTAAGATTGGTCAACTGACCTTCGTAGTATCCGTCCAGTAAAACAAACGCGCCGACTTTAGCATCACTGGGTTTGATTTTTTTGTTTTTTCCGGTGCCTTCAACTTCGTTTACTTTGCAGATTACCTTAGCCGTTTTGATAAAATTTCCGTTCTGATCCAAAACTTTAATTTTCAGCGGAATGCGCTTCTCAGCGGCATTCGATTCCGCGATGGATTCGTCTTCCATAAATTCCATCGTCGGCGGAACCACGGTTACAGTTACCATTCCGACTTTGTTGTTTTTATTATCCATCACTTCGATTTCGATTTCCCCGGAAAAAGGACTCGAAAAAATCGCCTGATTGACATACCCCTGATCGCTGTTGGTATAACGGAAATCACCAATCGAACCGCCGCCTTTACGAGCGATGGCATTGAGCTCGACACCGGAGCGACCCGGTGAAACACGTATGATCGCTTCCTGGTCACTGCACAAAATCGTATCCGGCGAAATACGAACCTGGTATTGTTGTGCTGACAGTACGCCCGCACAACACCATACGACGAAAATCATCCAACGTTTGTTCATAGTTTTTTTCTTCCATCGGTTAACACTAAAACTTTGCAATTATAATCAATACAATCGCATCACGCAACACAAAAACGGGTTTATCATCAAGAGGGTATTATTCCACGGATATAATCTGAACAAACCGCATATAAAATATCATCATAATCGTTCACTTCATGCTTCCAAAAAAATGCCTGCAACATCTAAGTGCCTGTTTTACAATGGCAGCATGAATGTCCGTTCTTGTATCGCAAGCATACAAATAGGCATTTTGGTTGATTTTCAGATATATACGGCCTATCTTTGTTTTTGTATTCAAACGATGAATCGTATTGTTTTTTCTATGTCAACAGCAGAGCATATATCTCCGGCAGCTTCCGCTATGACGGAAACGCCCGATTCGGTTTTTCGCTCTCAGCGTATCCTCGCGCTGGACCCGCAGGTATTTAATTCCGAAGAAATTCAGGTCATTCATCTGTCGTTACTGCAACCGGATGCGTTTCGAGAATTGCTGGATCGTTTTAATTATCATCAGTTGAATAATCTCCTCGATGCTTTGATAAAAGACGGTGTATTGTATTATCAGGAAAAACACGGTGTGACAACGACGGAACGCACCATTCGTACGCGCTGTGAAAATCTTTTGGACTACAAAGAGCGTATCGGCTGCGTGGAACCAGTCGAATCCTGCCTGCATGAAGGATGTATTCATCTCAAACCCGCTTGCGCCGTGCGCAAGGTCAAAGAAGATGTACTCAATGTGGCACGTCTTTTTGAAGCACGCAAAAACCGCAGTACCGTTCCCCATGTTGCCATTGAGCTTTTTTTTAAAAAACTCATCGAAGATTATAATTGCGTCGGATTGATATTAGCTGATAAATGGGGCACGCCTAAAGTTTTTACGACCGACGGGAGTGGTGTGCTTTCCGTTATTTCCGAAGGTAGCCGTCGATTGACTGATGCAATTACCGACAGAGAATTCCGTTTTACCAAAACCGGTGATCCGTATCAGGTATTCAATCAAAAGTTTCACATTGATGCGAAGCTGGCGGAACGCTTACATGCCGTGGAAAAAAATCCCGATCTGACTAAATTCATCAAACGTATTACATTTTCCAGTATCGGCATTGAGATCGCTCACGAAAGAATAATCTTATCGGTCCTGTATATGGGTGATAATTTGCTGCACCAGTTTTTAGGTAAAACTATAAGCAGCATTGAACGTATTAAACTCGAAACCGAACCGGAATTACGCATTCGTGCCGGTTTTGGTCGAAAATAGAAATAAAAGGAACTTGTTTTATGGATATAGAATTGCAGGCTACGATTCGTGCCAATATAGAAACGATTCGAAAAAAAGCAAAAGAGGCCGCTCTCAAAGCGGGGCGCGATCCCAAAGAAATCCACCTCATTGCGGTAACTAAAACTTACGGTATTGATTATGTCCGCGAAGCTGTTGCCGCCGGCATTTCTCTTATTGGTGAAAATAAGGTTCAAGAAGCCAAAGAGAAATATACAGAACTTGAACAGTCCGGCAATGTACCGGATTTCCAACTGCATTTGATTGGTCACCTGCAAACCAACAAAGCCCGTCAAGCCGTAGATCTGTTTGACATGATTCATTCTGTAGATTCGTTTCGTTTGGCCAAAGAAATTGATCGTCGCGCTTATACGGTGGATAAAACTATGCCGATCCTGATTCAGGTCAATACATCCCGCGAAGCCACCAAATATGGCGTCGAGCCGGATAACACGCTGGAGTTGATCAAACAAGTTTCTGAATTGAAAAATATTCGCATCCAGGGACTCATGACGATCGGCGCATTGACGGCTGTACAGGCCAATGATCCCGAAAAAATTCGCAGTTACTTTCGCCGCTTGCGCGAACTGCGCGACTTTATCCGTGAACAAAATATACCTAACGTGGAAATGAACGCGCTCTCCATGGGGATGAGCAGTGATTTTGAAATAGCCATCGAAGAAGGCGCCAACTATATCCGTATCGGAACGGCCCTTTTCGGAAAACGCAAGCGCGCCGCTAAACCGGCCGCTCCTAAATCGGAGGAAACGCTGTGAAACTCAATCCCGGCGACATACAACATCAGGAATTCAAACGCGTCATGCGGGGTTTTGATCCCGACGAAGTGACGGCTTTTCTTGAAGTGGTAGCTGAAAACTACAAAGAAATTCTCGACGAGAATAAATTAATTCAACAAAAGCTCAAAGCGATTCAAGACGAAACCCAATACTTGCGCCTTCGTATCCAAAGCAGCGAAAAAAGTCTAAATGACTACAAACAGGAAATGGTCAAGGTCGAAAAACTCATGGATGCTCGGGTGGATGCGGATTTGATTTTAGAACAGGCCCGTGCCGAGGCCGAACGCATCCGGACGCAAGCGCAGAAGGAGAACGAATCACTCGCTCAAGAAGTCAATTTTCTTCAGCTGCAAAAAACCAAAGTGGCAGCGCATTTACGCGAATACCTGAAATCTCAAATTGCGCTTTTGGAAATCGTGGGTGATCAAAAGGCCGAAGCCGCTGCTAAAACAATACCGGTTCCCGAAAAGGTCGAACCGCGCGTAGAAAAACCCGCCGAAATTAAGGAAACTGAACTGCCTCCACCCATTATCCCGGTAGCCACAGAAGAAGAATTGAAAGCCGGCCTGGAAGAAGGTATCGGTTCGTTTGTGCAGGATCTCAAACTTGATGATCTGCCTCCGGAGTTAGCCGCGGCGATCCGCGAATCGGCTGACGATACGGCGATTACTGACCCGGAACGCCACGAAAAGAAAAAAAAAGTGATCGAAGAACTCGAAAAGCTTACGCACAATGCTACAGGTATTTTTAAAAAATCGGATTTCGAAAAAATGCTCGGCGATTCTGCGGATAAAAAATCCCATGAACTGCTGGATCAGATACATAAAGAATTAGAGAAAAAACGTTCGGAGAAATCATGAGTCCTTTGACGGCACAAATTGCAGAAGCGGTTAACTATATTCAATCCAAAACGAAAACACAGCCGTCTGTCGGGGTTATACTCGGCACGGGGCTTGGCGGCTTGGTACAGGAGATACGCAAAGAGATCGAAATTCCCTATCAGGATATACCGCATTTCCCGCTCAGTACCGTCGAAAGTCATGCCGGTAAATTAATCTTCGGTACGCTCGGCGGCAAACACGTCGTCGCTATGCAAGGGCGCTTTCATTTTTATGAAGGCTATACCATGCAACAGATCACATTCCCCGTTCGCATCATGAAGTTCCTCGGCATCAAAGCGCTACTTGTATCCAATGCCTGCGGCGGCATGAATCCTCAATACCAACCCGGCGATATCATGATCATGGATGATCATATCAATCTGCTTGGTGATAATCCGTTGCGGGGAAAAAATGAAGATACGCTTGGCCCCCGTTTTCCTGATATGAGCGAACCATATTCCCGTACATTGATCGCTTTAGCTGAAAACATCGCTCTGGAAGAAAAAATCAAAGTTCAAAAAGGCGTTTACGTTGCTGTGATGGGCCCTAATCTCGAAACCCGTGCTGAGTACCGTTTCCTTCGTTATATCGGCGCCGATGTTGTCGGTATGTCTACTGTGCCCGAAGTAATCGTCGCAAATCATATGGGTATCCCCTGTCTCGGATTTTCGATTATTACCGATGAGTGTTTCCCCGATTCACTCCAACCGGTTGATCTGCCCAAAATCATCAAAACCGCCGGTGAAGCCGAACCCAAAATGACACTGATCATGAAACGCGTCGTCGAAAAAATGAACCTTTAAACGATGATCGTATGGAGCCATTTCACGATTTCGGAAAAATATTGATGGCCCTCGGCGGTGTTTTGATTACCGTCGGAGCACTTCTTACGTTTTCCGATAAAATCCCTCTGATCGGGCGCCTTCCGGGTGATATTTTTATTCAGCGGGAAAATTTCTCGTTTTATTTTCCGCTCACGTCCGGTATCCTGCTGAGCGTGATTCTCTCTGTGTTACTCTGGTTTTTTCGCAGCAAATACTGAGAAACTTAAACCCTGACGATCCGTAGAAATTTATACTATTCTTTCTCAAAAAAACCTTACCCACGGAGGTTCTCATGAAAGCACTTCGCATGTTGCTCATCGTATTAGGCATCCTCATTGCATTGCCGCTTGTGGTTGCTCTTTTTGTAAAAACACATTACGCCGTCGAGCGGAGCGTAACGATCAATCAGCCCAAGCAGATTGTATTTGATTACGTAAAGTTTCTTAAAAATCAGGACCAGTACAGCAAATGGGCTACAATGGACGCCAACATGAAAAAAACCTATCGCGGTGAAGACGGGCAAGTTGGATTTGTTTCGGCATGGGAAAGTCAAAACCCGGATGTCGGTAAAGGTGAACAGGAAATCGTAAAAATCACTGATGGTGAGCGCATTGATTTTGAATTGCGTTTTTTTGAGCCGTGGCAATCCAAAGAACCGGCGTATATGACTACTAGTGCGGCTACGGACAGTACCACGCTCGTCAAGTGGGGCTTTAGCGGACACATGGATTATCCGATGAATCTTTTCTTGCTCTTTATGGACATGGAAAAAATGATCGGCGATGATTTGGCTACCGGCCTTGCCAATCTTAAAAAAGTGATGGAAAAGAATTAGTTTTTAATAAAAAATTCGGGTCTTGTTATGCGATTTTTTTTTCTATGTTTCATAATCTCAATCCGTGCAGTGCCGACATACGCCCAGAACGACAATACGGACTGGTCGTGGTCCGGCTTCGTTGACGCGTACTACGGATATGATTTTTCTAAACCTGTTTCGGGAGACAGACCCGGGTTTCTTTACAATCATTCGCGGCACAATGAATTCAACGTAAATCTAGCACTGCTACGAATGAAGGCTAAGTACGATGAAGCGTATGCACACATCGGTATTATGGCCGGAACATATGCCCAATCCAATCTTTCCGCCGAACCGGCAACCTACCAACACCTTTATGAGGCTTATGCCGGTATACAAATCAATTCAAAAACTGCACTTGAAGTCGGTTTATTTGGCTCACATATAGGCTGGGAAAGCGCCATTTCAAAAGATAATTGGACATTATCGCGGTCAATGGCCGCCGAAAATTCGCCGTATTATCTCAGCGGTGTGAAGGCAACATATGCGTTATCGGATAGATGGACCTTTGCCGCTGTGGTTTGTAACGGATGGCAACGTATCCACCGCTCCTCTAAAAACGTAACTCCGGCAATGGGCACGCAGATTGTATACAAGCCTTCCGATCGATTGACCATCAACTATAGTACTTTTATCGGAAATGATAGGGCTGACAGTACGCGCCAGTGGCGTTATTTCGACAACACCTACGCCATTTGGCAGGTTAACTCAAAATTAGGCATAACGGCAGGCGTTGATTTCGGCGCGGAACAGAAATCCAGAGGAAGTTCACAATATTATACATGGCTGACATGGGCTATTATAACGCGGTATGTCCTCAATGACATGTGGAGTGTTTCCGTGCGCGCTGAACAATTCATGGATAAGAATCAAGTCATCGTTTCGACCGGAACGGCACACGGATTCCAGACAGCAGGTCTATCAGCCAATCTGGACTATGCTTTTACCAAACAATCCGTATTCCGAATCGAAGGTCGCCGTCTTCAAAGTCGTGATGCTATTTTTTCAGGCGATAAATCAAATCTATCCGTTCTTAGCTCGTTGGCAATAAGTTTTTAAATAAACCAACGTACCGCCCCGACGATAAAATGCACTATAATTTGTAGGTCTCAAAATTGGACTCAACAAAAAAGGCAACCTTCTTCAGGTTGCCTTTTTTATAGGTAGATTATTCTCTTTATCCGTTTTTCTTTAATCGCTCAATGATCTCTGCGACTTTCGCTTCGGCCTCTGCTTCAGGAAATTGACATGTTCCCGCGCCCTTATGCCCGCCGCCACCGTACTCATGCATAAGCTCCCCCACTACCGTTTTACAGCTGCGGTTAAAAATGCTGTGTCCGACGGCGCATACGGTGACGCCGGGTTCTTTGCCTTTGAATAAGCGCACCGATACATTGGCTTTGGGAAATAACGTATAAATAAGAAACCGATTGCCAGAGGGAAATTTATCCACGGAACGTTGATCCGTGATGATGACATTACCGTCTTCACGAGAATATGTCGTCAATGCTTCTTTAAATTTATCCTGATCAGCTAAATATTTATCAACTTTAGATTTGACATCCGGTAATTGCAAAAGCTCATCAACCGTATGCACCATGATCCACCCGATCATGCGCTGGAAATAGTCCGTAAATGCATCAAGACCGGAGCGCGGGTCTAGTGTATAGGAGAGCAGCACCCAACCTTTAGGATTCATCACATCTTCCATGGTCAACTGCGCGCTGTCCACGCGATCGGTTTCCTCAAGTAATTCTTTGAATGGTTTTAATTCGTCGGGTTGTTCGTAAAAATCATAGATCACCCGTGCACAACTCGGTGCTACGGCAAATTTTCCGCGGTATTCTGCATTTTGATGAATAAGTTGGCTTTGATGATGATCAAACCATAAAGCGCAATTAGGGTGATAAGGAAGATTGGCTATGATATCGCGATCGGTAACAGGTACTTTACCATCCTGCATTTCTTTGGGCTCGTAAAATACAACTTCATCTATTTTTTCCATGATCGTGATAAAAACGGCACATGTAAGACCATCCAAATCGGTACGCGTGATCAGACGCATTCGAAAAATCCTCCATGAAAAACAAAAAAGCGACAAGCAAAATTACTTAAAGGCAACAATAGATAATTTATCTATAAAATGCAAAGAGAAATCTGACTATTCCGGAAGAATAAACTGAACATAACGACCAAATAAGTCTATCGGATTCATAAAAAACTGAAATTTACTGTTTTTGGGCGTGTCGTATCCGCGCATCCAATATCCTCCGTCCACCGTCTGCGCATCCATCGCGCTTTGACGCCGAATCCCGAGGTGCAAATGCTCCATCCCATACCCGTTGCGGCTGTCATCATTGATAAATCCGATAATATCGCCTTTACGGATGCGATCTCCGGCTTTCCATTTCAATTCCGGTTCGCCATCATAACAACGATTTCGAATATGTCCGTAGATGGACATAAATCGTTGTGGCACCACGTCTTTATTCCATAGACCGCGATATTCATGTTCGACCACGGCTACGAGTTCGCCATATCCCTCGGCACCACCGTAGTTTTGAATGACGCCGTCATATATGGCGCGAACCGTATCCCCTTCGAGTGCACGAATATCAATACCGAGATGATTAAAGTCAAAGTAGAACAAACGTCCCCACATAATGCGAAATTTGATGCGGTTTTGGTCTTTTTCGGTTTTCAGAGGGAAAAGAAATGGCGAAGCAGGATCAATTTCTGCAATAGCCTGAATCGGACGGCGATAACGAAATACGTAGTTATAGTAAAAATTTTTTACAGAATCAGCCTGAGCCAAAACCAATGCGTTACGCAAGTACTCCGTATCATACAGTGTTTTCCAAAGCTCCGCTTCAAGATCTTTGAGATCATGTCGAGTCTGAGCGATCGAAAGCTGAAGTGAATCCCGCTCATGGAGTAACTGGCGATATTGGGCTTCATATGGATCAATAAATAATGCACACGCGCTTAGCCCGAAAACGCAAACGAATACAATTATTAGTGCTTTTTTAGAATTCATAATGGCTGATAAATTAATAAAAACATGATACGTTATGCAAGCCAATTCAGTTTCAATAAAAACAATGTCAGTTATGTTGATAACTTGTTTACAACGTTATTTTCGCCACTTATGTCATGACATTTTGACTTATTTGAGTGCGCTAAATTAAGAAAAGAACATATTTAAATATATGTATTTATTTAACTTAAAAATCATTTTTTGTTTTTATTCAAAATTTCTTGACATGGGAAATATTTTTATCTATATTACTGTCCCAGTTTTGAATTAGGCATTTGGTTTGTTCATATATATGCGAGAGTAGCTCAGTTGGTAGAGTGCAACCTTGCCAAGGTTGATGTCGCGAGTTCGAATCTCGTCTCTCGCTCTCGTTCGTGTAATCCAGATGGGATCCGTTGTGATTACTACAACGGTAGAGTAAGTGAAATGAGTAACCAGATTCTCGACCTATCGGGGCTCTGGTTATTTTTTTGTGGTCTTTGAAAAGATGGCGAAGTAGCCAAGTGGTAAGGCAGGGCTCTGCAAAAGCCCCATCGACAGTTCGATTCTGTCCTTCGCCTCCAGCGTGTGTCTAAAGCTCGGATGGCGGAACTGGTAGACGCACAGGACTTAAAATCCTGCGGGCCTCAAAGCCCGTACCGGTTCGATTCCGGTTCCGAGCACAAATTATTAAGGACGCGTAGCTCAGTTGGTTAGAGTACTACGTTGACATCGTAGGGGTCACTGGTTCGAGTCCAGTCGCGTCCACAAAAAATCCCGCTTTTTGGAGCGGGATTTTGTATTTTTGAGTCGTCCTGAGATGAGTTGACAGTGGGAGAAAAGAAGTATGATGTTTACGGGCAAAAAGATCAAAGTGTTAACCCCGCAAAAACGGTATGCGGAAGCTTTCAAACGCCAAGTCGTACGAGAATATGAGACAGGGGTTTTGAATAAAGATCAATTAATGGTAAGGTATGGGATTAAAGGTCATTCTCTGGTTTTGGAATGGTGCCGCAAATATGGTAGATTAGCCTACCCTAAACAAGTCAGCCAAGGTCGCCCTATGAAAGATATACAGAAGCAACGTCTTAAAGAATTGGAGAAAGCTTTAGAGATGGCCCATTTGAAGATTGCCGTGTATGAGAAAGCAATAGAGCTAATTCAAGAGAAGGAAGGAATAGAGGTTTTAAAAAAGTCTGGTTTGAGGTCATTACCAGACTTCAAGGAACCCGGAAGATAGCTTTGATGTGTCAATATTTAGGTGTCACAAGACAAGCCTATTATAAACGCTTACATAAGCAATTGCGAGATGGTTTAAATCAGGAATTGGTGAAAGTGATGATACAAGAGATTCGTCAACATATGCCAAGAATTGGCGGTCGTAAATTACATTATCTTTTGAATCGTCGTTTCAAAGACCAATCCATGCACTCTATAGGGAGAGATAAGCTCTTTGCCTTATTGCGAGAAGAGGGTATGTTGGTACTCAAAAAGCGCAAGTATACAAAAACAACGTACTCCAAACATTGGATGCGAACGTATCCCAATTTGGCGGCTTTGATGAGGTTAGACGCACCGGAGCAGTTATGGGTTGCTGATATTACCTATGTTGCGTTAGCTCAGGGTTATTTGTATCTACATTTGATTACCGATGCGTATTCTAAGAAAATTATGGGATACGTCTTGAGCCCGGAACTTTCAGCCAATATATCTTTAAGGGCCTTGAAAATGGCCTTAGCTAATCGTTATTATTCTCACCAGCTAACGCACCATTCTGATCGAGGTTTGCAGTATTGCAGTGGACTATATACGGATTATCTTCGCAATCATCATGTACAAATCAGTATGACGGAGCATGGAGATCCGTATGAAAATGCAATCGCTGAACGGGTCAATGGTATACTCAAAGACGAATTCGGTTTGGGAGATACTTTAGAATCGTTTACACAGGCTAACAAGCTCGTGCATGACAGTATTCAAATTTATAATCATCAGCGTCCGCATTGGAGTTGTGGGCTCCTAACTCCGTGTGAACGGCATCTGCAAAAAACAAAAAAGCCCCCAAAATAACTTGGAGGCTTAACTTAAAAAGTGTCAACTTTTTTAAGGACAAGACATTTATGCCTATCTCATCACCTCAATATGATGCCAGATCTTTTAGTTTGGCTTCAATACCCTCTCTCAGTGTTTTTTTAAACTCCTCATTTATTGTTTGATCACTGCTAAGTTTGGTAAGCGCAAGACTGTAATATTTTTTCGATTCCTGCATTTGCCCCATCGTATAGTAGCATTCGGCCAAACTATCATGGCTGTTGGCCGACCCCGGGAACAATTTTACATTAGCTTGAAAGACAGCCAATGCATCAGGAAATTTTTTTTGACCCAAATACTGGTAACCCACGCGATTCAACGTTTGCATACCATTGATAGGATGCGCTGTCACTAAACTGTCCAGATGAGCGAGTAAGAACTCCCCGCCTTTTTCTTCTGTAATACGCGTTAATTTTAACCCTTGCATCGGCGCTAAAAAAAAGCGGTTATTGGGAAATTGAGAAGTATAATGTTGTAACAAGGATTCGGCTATATCTAACTTATTTTCAAAATATAAATTGATGTTGTTTAACACAAAATGCGCCTCATTTTTATTGAGCAAACCCTCATCATAAGTTTTTTGGATATACTTGAGCGCCTGCGTTTTGGGAACATCCAAATCAACTACCCACGCTAAAGCACCTTGCCACCACGCCTGCTGGGTTGAAGCGAAATAATATAAAACACCAAGAGGCAAATAAGCGTCGGCATAACCCGGTGCGGATTCGATTACGGATTCCAGCAAATTTTTACCGGTTCGCGCGGCAAAAAAAGCCGAAGTCCATTCGCGTTTGGCAAGCAGCGCACGACTTTTAAAGCTATAAAATGAGCCGAGGTAAAATTGTTGCTCTATAGACTCCGATTGTTTTTCAGCCTGTGTTATCGCTTCTTCGCAGGACTTCAGCAAGAGTGTACTGATGGAGTCACGGCTGGCGCCCTGGCTGGCAAAGTACCGCGCATGGAAGTATAACGAAGTTTTTAAAAAATGACCCCGCAGGTTATCCGCATTGTTACTCAGCATCGCGTTGATTTTTGATTCAGCACCCGCCAAATCGCCGTTATGAATTTGAAATAGTACATCTTTATCGTCTTGCGATAGTGCATTCGGCTCTTGCACACCAGCCGATCTATCACGGCAAGACGTCGATCCTATGCAAGTTATTGTTAGCCATAACCAAATAAACGTTTTCATAGCTTCTCCTTCAGTTAGATTAAACGATGGGGTTAGGTTTTATGAAATCCATATTAATTTCTAAAATTTGTGTGCAAGGTTTGATATTACCTGCGATGTATATCGCACCCTAGTCTATACCAATTGATTACGATGACAGAATTAAGTCGTTGCAATTAAGGAACGAAAGGGTCGAAATGCGGAATAGAAGGGATTTTACAGGTAACGAAAAGAATCTCAGCGGCGCATGAGCAGATCAACATTGCCACGAAAAGCGCGTCCAGTGACAAGTCGGGTGGCGTCTGAAAGTATCACTACGTATTCACCTTTATGCCAAGACTGCATTTCACGGATCGCGCGGATATTGACTATATAAGAGCGATGAATGCGATAAAACTGCGTCGGATCAAGATCCCGGGCGACCTCGATTATGTTTTTTGCAGTCTTGATGGAGCCGTCGGTGGTATGCATCATGGTGTTTTTTCCAGTCGCCTCGATCCACAGTATATTGGCCGTTTCAACAAAATGTATTCGTATCCCGTCTTTCACCGGGATGCGCGGCATAAACGCTTCCGGACGCGGCAAATTCTGCAGCAGCCGTTTGAGGTTATCCGGTAGTTGTTGTTTTCCGATCATTTGTATAGCTCTGTCCAGCGCTTCATAAAAACGCGCATCGTCAAACGGTTTGAGCAAATAATCCAGAGCATGGAGTTCAAACGCACGAATCGCATGTTGATCAAATGCCGTTACGAAAACCACGCCCGGCACGGCGGCCGGACCTAGCGTACGCAACACTTCCAATCCGTCCATCTCCGGCATCTGAATATCCAGAAACAACAAATCCGGCTTGTATTCCAAAACCTTATCGCATACGTCATAACCGTGGACGCATTCCGCTACCACACGGATGTCTGAACGTTTCGCCAGCAAATGACGAATGCGTTTTCGCGCCAATACTTCATCATCTGCGACGATCGCCGTTAATTCATGATCAAGCTCTGTCTTCATAAGGAATTTCTATCGTTACGCTAAATTGATCTTGTATGGTCAGAATTTTCAACGCCGCCCGCTCGCCGTAAGCCAACTGCAGGCGAGATTCCGTATTTTTCAGTCCAATCCCCTTTTCCAATTCGTTGACCGGTACCGATGTGTTTAAGATCGTTATATTAAGATTTTCCTCATTCCGAAGAGCGCGAATAATGATCACTGACGGTGATGCCACATGAGCAACGCCATGACGAATGGCATTCTCAACCAAAGGTTGGAGAATCAGAGAAGGGACCAATGCTTTTTCAACTTCCGGAGCCACCTCATAGCGGACTTGCAGACGATCCTGAAACCGGACGGATTCGATCGCCAGATAATCCGCGATAAATCGTATCTCTTCGCCAAGCGGTATTTTTGAACGTTCCGATTGATCCAACGTTTTGCGCAACAGATCACTCAATCGGGTGATCATTCGCCGCGCGCCGGGAACATCGTCATCCATCAGAGCCGAAATCGAATGCAACGTATTAAACAAAAAATGAGGTTGTATCTGACGGCGCAACGATTCCAAACGCGATTGCTGAAAAAGACTTTCCAGATGCGCTGCTTGCAATCGTTCTTGCTGATGCGCACGCACGAAATGCACAACATACGCCACGGCGACGATACACCAGTAGATCAGAACACTATTCATAGTACTGCCGAGAATTTTAGCCCAGGCAACCGACGACGGCAGGGGCGTATCCGGCGGATACAACGCTATATAGAACCAAAACGACGCAGCGCGGTGTATATAACCGATAACAAATCCAAGTACAAAATGTACGGACAATGAGGCTGGGGCGGACGCACCATGAAGATTCCATCGCTTTGCGAAACTAACAACTACCGGTGTCAAAATCGCCCATATCAATGCCTGTGAACCTTCAAACGATAGGCGGAGCCACAAGTCAAACGACTGGCCAATCGCAATGCTAAAAAAATAGGACTGGAGAACAAAAAGTGCGGCGAACAGAGCCCAAATCAACGTAGTCCACAAAACGAATATGTACTTCATATTTTTCATTCTAAAAGGCATATATTTTCAAATATGATACGTTTGATTTTACGATACGTTCCTTAGATTGTAAAAAAAAGTATTGGGAAAACCAAATTTGCCAATCCAAGGCTGCATTTGGTCAAAATCGGGTTTTACCTGCATGAATACCTCGGAAAAGCTTTCATTCGTAACTCCCATAAACTGTACATCAATCTGTAAATTTCAGTAGGAGATTGATCATGAATTGCCCCCTCTCTTAATGACGAACTAACTTATTCGAGTATGATCTTATACAAAAAGTTATTTAAGTACCCTAAATTTCAGTTAGCATTACAGCTTTTTTTCTCAAAAGAAGTAAATCCGTGCAATCTTAATGACAACGCAACCTAGCAAAAAGCCTAAATGATAATTATAGTGACTTTGCACATACGGATAAAACATTTTTCCGTTAATATAGAGTCGGTTAACGTTTATCCTTTATCTCCGACCGCTCATCCCCTTGATCCGCCGTTCATCCCAATTGGCTAACCCCCTCTCGTTTTTTCGTATAGATTTCACTTGTTCGTTAATAAAACAAGGAGAAATGTATGCGTTTGTATTCGATCTCATGGCTTATCGCAGCGGTGCTGGCCTCGTTACTTTTGACCGTTTCGGGGCATACGCAAACCCGGACGGACTTTGGTCAAGTTATTGTTTACGGACAAGGTCCTGACATCATCTTGATACCGGGACTGGGTTGTTCCGGTGAAGTTTGGAAAACAACGGTCGGGCAAATTGAAAAAACCAATACATGCCATGTCGTAACATTAGCCGGCTTTGCGGGCGTGCCGGCCATTTCAGGTGATTTTCTCGTTCCGCGTCGCGAGGCGCTCGTGGCTTACATTCGAAAAAACTGCAAAACCAAACCCATCGTGATCGGTCACAGCCTCGGCGGATTTTTGGGCTTGATGATCGCATCAGAATACCCGGATGTGATCGGAAAACTGATCGTCGTTGATGCCGTACCTTTCCTCCCTGCACTGGCCAATCCGGCAGCAACGGTAGAATTGGCCAAACCACAAGCCGCGATGATGGAGCGTATGCTGCTCAATCAGGATGCCGTCAATTTCGCGCAATCACAATATGCCACGATCCGCACGATGGTCAGTGATTCGACGCAGTCGCGTACCGTCGCCGAGTGGAGCATCGCATCGGACCGCACGAGCTTGACTGCCGCTATGCGTGAAATGATGACGACCGATTACCGTAAAAACATCAGCACGATCCGCGTTCCTACGCTGGTGCTCGGTTCATGGGGCGGTTATAAGACTTTCGGTATGACGTCGGATATGGTACTGGATTTATTTCAACAAAACTATGCCGCGTTGCCTTCGGTTACCATTCACATGGCACCGACAGCACGGCACTTCATCATGCTGGATGAACCAACCTGGTTTTTCAGTGAAGTACAGTCGTTTTTGAAAACAAATTAACAATATACTCAAAACCATTCTTTGAATTATTTGAAAGGAGTCCGTATGTTCAAGCGTCTTTGTCAAAACGTAAAACACCGACCCGGCTTTGCCGTATCCGCCGGCATCGGTATCGCGTTGGGTACCAGTCTCAATGATCTGGCAATGGGATTAGCCATCGGTATGCTGATCGGATATGGTATGCTTTCATGCCGCTGTATGATTTTCAAAAAACGTACTCCCAATCCTACGGCGCAATGATGATGAGTCGGGTAAAAAATATAGCTTACATTTTATAGACTAAGAATCTGTGGTATGAATCAACACCAGCGTATGTATTGGTTATGTCAGCTCGGCGGCTGGTTGGGCTATGCCGCGATCAACTGCCTTTTTATGGCGGGATTTTATCATCTCACGGTACCGCTTGTTTTGGCCAATGTTTTTGTCAGTGCGGTGGGATTGATCGGCACCCATGCTTTTCGAATCGCTATCCGTCGGCATGATATGCTGAGCTGGCCTCTTTTACGGCTCATACCGATTATTTTATTCAAAACTATACTGGTCGCCGCGATCATGGAGTGCGGTGTTTTTTTGAGCAGCCACTTCGTTCCCGATACACCTCGTGAATTTCGATTCGCCGTCACATTAGCGCGCATGTTCAACTTCAGCGTCGTGGCGTTACTTTGGTCTGTGATTTACTTTAGCATTCATTTTTTTCAGGATCGTAAAAATTCGCAAATCAAAAATCTGAAACTTGAATCCGCTCTTAAAGATGCGGAACTGATGACGCTCAAGTCGCAGATGAATCCGCATTTTCTTTTTAATGCGCTTAACAGCATTCGCGCGTTAGCCGGCAGCGACGGTGCACGTGCGCAAGAAGCGATTACCAAGTTAGCCAATATCCTTCGATACGCGTTGCAAAATGCCGCAGCGCCTGAAGTCACGCTGCAGGACGAGCTGCAGACCGTACAAGACTATGTCGCGCTTGAAAAAATACGCTTTGAAGAGCGTTTTAATGTGACGTGGCGAACCGCACCGGGATTAGAACAAATAAAAATACCTTCCATGTTGATACAAATGCTGGTAGAGAATGCCATCAAATATGGTATTGCCGACCGCACGCAGGGCGGTACCGTCATCATTCAAACCGAACGCATCGGCTCTACGCTGGAGATCACAGTGATCAATGACGGGCATGTCAGACAAACAGACGCTTCCACGGGTATCGGTAATGCTAATATCCGCCAACGGCTCGCCTTACTGTACGGATCCAGTGCCACACTGGAGCTTACCGAAAAAAATGCTCAGGTTTATGCCAAAGTCAAAATCCCGATACGCGAGGAAAAGCCATGAATGCTCTGATCGTAGATGATGAAAGGTTGGCCCGTGAGGAATTGCGTCGTTTATTATCATCGCATCCGGATATTAAAATCGTAGGCGAGGCACGTCATGCCGAAGAAGCGCGTGAATTGATTGCAACACTTCGACCTGATTTGGTTTTTTTAGATATCCAAATGCCCGGTGAAGACGGCTTTGCCCTTCTCGCTTCGCTGGAGTCCACACCGGAGATTATTTTTACCACCGCTTATGATCAATTTGCCCTCAAAGCATTTGAAGTGAATGCGCTCGACTACCTGCTCAAACCGATTGATCCTAAACGCCTCGCCGATGCATTGCAAAAAATTTCGTCGCAGGAGAGCTCCGCTACACCGACCGGACCGCTCACGGACAACGATCAGGTTTTCGTCAAAGACGGTGACCGTTGCTGGTTTGTACGTCTCAAACAAATTCGCCTGATGGAATCCGAAGGCAACTATACGCGTTTATTTTTCGACAAAGAGAAACCTTTGATTTTGCGTTCCCTCAACCAACTTGAAGTGCGCCTCGATCCCAAAGTATTTTTCCGTGCAAGCCGTCAGCATATCATCAACATGCAGTGGATCGAAACGATCGAACCGTGGTTTGACGGCGGTCTCAACGTAACTTTAAAATCCGGCCCACAGGTCAAAATATCCCGCCGCCAAGCTCAAAAATTCCGCGAACTGACAAGTCTTTGAAGATACAAGAGAGGTCTTCATTCTTCATTCTTCATTCTTCATTCTTCATTCTTCATTCTTCATTCTTCATTCTTCATTCTTCATTCTTCATTCTTCATTCTTCATTCTTCGTTCTTCATTCTTCATTCTTCATTCTTCATTCTTCATTCTTCATTCTTCATTCTTCATTCTTCATTATCCTCATTTTCCCTCCGATTTTATTTGCATGAAATAGCATTTTACTTTATGTTTTTTTGCTAACCGTTTGGTTCGACAATAAATTCATTTTTTCATATTAATGCGAGTACCCAATTATGCTGAGTTCCAAAACTTTACGCATCATTATCCTTGTGTTTGCCGTTACGGCTCTTTTCTGTTTTCTCCCCGGTGCCGCTTTTGCAGGCGGCGGTGAAGAAGGCGGGCATAGCCTTATACAAAGTATCGGTATAAGCATTATTGCGGCGACGGTTTTAGCTTTTACTTTCCATTTTTTGAAGCAACCGTTGCTTTTGTCATATATTGCCGCCGGTGTGATCATCGGTCCTATCGGATTGCATTTGATCAGCAGTAAAGAAGATATCGAGACCATTTCAGAAATCGGATTGATACTTTTGCTCTTCATGATCGGCCTCGAAATTGACATGAAAAAGCTCAAAGAATCCGGAAAAGCTCTGATCATGTCGGGCGTATTTCAATTTGTGCTTTGCGTTGCGCTCGGCCTGGCTTTTTTCCCTTTGTTAGGATTTAGTATCGGCGGTGGTAAGTACGACCTGCTCTATCTCGCCGCATGCTGCGCGCTGTCCAGTACGGCGATTGTAGTAAAGCTTTTATATGCTAAGTTTGAACTGGACACACTCGCCGGACGCATTACGCTTGGTGTACTCGTATTTCAGGATATTTGGGCGATCGTAATTCTGGGTGTACAGCCCAATCTCGCCAACCCGGACATTTTGACCATCCTGATGTCTTTTGGCAAAGGCGGCTTGCTCGTAGGTATTGCTCTTTTGATCAGCAAATACATCCTTCCGAAACTTTTCAAATCCATCGCTAAAATTCCGGAGCTTGTACTCGTGGCTTCGCTCGGATGGTGTTTTTTGATTTGCTCGTTGGCCGGATTTCTCGGCCTCTCGATCGAAATGGGTGCCCTCATTGCCGGCGTCGCTATTTCGACGTTCCCGTACAATTTGGACGTGATTGCCAAAGTCATCAGTATCCGTGATTTCTTTGTGACATTATTTTTCGTCGCACTCGGTATGAAGATACCGAATCCGATGGATGATCTCGGTATTCTTGCGATTGCGGCCGTAACGGCGGTATTTCTTATCATCTCACGCTTCTTATCTGTTTATCCGATATTGTACTTGTTAAAGCAAGGTAATCGTATCAGCCTTTTACCGTCCATCAATTTGGCCAATTTGTCGGAATTTTCGCTCGTCATCGCTTCGCTCGGATACAGCGCAGGTCATATTGACAATAAAATTTTATCCATCATCATTTTTGTTTTTGTGATCACATCTATCGGGGCGCCGTATCTGATCAAGTACAGCCTTCACATTCAGACGGCGTTGGGTAAGTTTCTCCCCAAGATCGGACTCAAAGACGTTCAAACCGTGATCGAGAAAAAAGAAGAGGAAGAAGAAAAAGATATCGCTTTGCTGGGCTTTTTCCGTGTAGCCAGCTCATTGATCAAAGAAATACAGGACGACAAAAACGCCAATAATGATAAAGCCGAACACGAAGACCTGTTCGATAAAATCGTCGTGGTGGATTTTAATCCCAATGTCCATGCGAAACTCCAAGCGCTCGGCGTCAAAGCCATGTACGGCGATATTTCCAATATGGATACGCTGCATCACGCCGGTATTCATGGCGCCAAATTGGTTATTTCCACTATTCCGGATACGGTGCTGGTCGGAACGGACAATCTCAAAATGATCCGTCAGATACAAAGTCTGTGCCCTCACGCTAAAATCATCGTGACCGCTGAAAGCGCACAACGCGCACAGAAGATGTATGCCGAAGGTGCGGATTATGTATTTCTACCCCGCGTTTTGGCTGCCGACCACCTCAAACAAGTCATCGGCGAAGCCCTCAACGGCGATCTGGAGAAAATTAAAAAAGCCCATATCGAAAAATTAAAAACGGTGGACGAAATCATAAATTAGGTTTATATTAATCGCGGGAATGAATCAGGAGCATTCCCGCTTCATCACTATAAATCCTATTGATCCTCGTATCAGAGAGGTTTTCGTACGACGTATGCAACGATTTTGGGAAACGCGTTTCTACCGCCGTTTCAAGCGGCGCGCTCTTGAAATAGCCAACAACACCTACGTTCAGATTTTTACCGGCATTTTGCTCTGCGTACATATCGGCGGACTCCTGATTAGTTTCTTCGAAGACACTTCGGCGAATCAAGCTTCGACGGCTATCCGAACCTGGTATGAAGGTATTTGGTGGGCGTTTGTCACCGTTTTTACCATCGGTTATGGAGATTATTTTCCGATAACGACCGGCGGTCGTTTTTTAGCCGTGATGATCATGGTAAGCGGTGTTGCTCTGATTTCACTCTTAACTGCTACGATTTCCTCCGCGTTTGTCGAACAACGTATCCGAAAGGGCCAAGGTTTGGAAAAAGTAAAACTCAAAGGCCACGTGGTGATTTGTGGCTGGAATTTTAACGTCGAGTCCATCATCAAAACACTTGAAGCCGAACTCGACTATCCTTCGATCGTATTGGTCAATTCCTGCGATCCTTCACCGATCGGTGAAATCATCAATGCGCATACGAATTCGGAAATCAGTTTCGTCGCCGGCGATTTTTCGAAGGACGCCATATTGGACAAGGCCAACATCCGGCACGCCGAATGCGTGATCGTCGTAGCCGACTCCAACGAACTCACCAGCAATAAGGCCGACGAAAAAACGATCATCACCGTTCTTACGGTCAAAAACATGAACCCCAAAATTCGCGTTTTTGCCCATGTGATCAATCCCGACAACGCCCCGCATCTCCGGCGCGCCAAAGCGGATGATATCGTCATCTCCGACAAATACAGCGGCTTTTTACTCGCCATGCATGTTACGAATCCCGGTGTGCCACGGCTTTTCGATGAACTTCTTTCCATCGAAGGCAACGAGATCGTGCGACTTCCTATCCCGGATACATTTATCGGTAAACCCTTTTGGGAACTGACCAACCACTACAAAGATAAAAACGATTGCATGTTGATCGGGATCGCTCAGGAAACACGAACGATTGCTATGGACGATCTCTTATCGGATGACAATTCGTATTTGGATCAATTTATTCGCGCCAAACTTCAGGAATCCGGCAAACGTTTTGCCGAAGAAGAGCGCGTCAAAATAAAACTCAATCCCTCGAAAGACCTTGTGATCGAAAACAATATGGTGGCCGTGGTATTGGGTAATAAATTTTAATCGTCAAAAACCGGATGATTTATGCTTGAAGTAGAATTCTTAAAAAAATTTCCGCTTTTCAACGGTCTCAGCGATTCGCAGCTGGGAAAACTTAAATCCATCATGAGCGAAACGGATTTCGCGGCTCATCAAGTCGTAATTCGCGACGGTGATCATGGCGAAGAAATGTTTGTACTTTTAGACGGTGATGTCGAAATTTCCAAACCCATGATGCTTAAAGTGGAAACCGAGATGGCCAAGGGCAAAGATAAATCGCTGATTCGTCTCAGTTCCAAGTTTTATGCCTGCTTCGGCGAAATGGCTTTGTTCGAAGAAAAGAGCGAACGCTCCGCTACGGTAACCACCGTGACCCATTGCCAAATGGCTATCATCACGCGGCATGATTTCACGAAACTCGTTGAAACGGATTACGAACTCGGCTATATTATTTTTAGGAATATGGCCAAGATTATCAGCGACCGTTTGAAGAAAGCGAACAAGGATATCCTGAAACTAACCACGGCGTTCGTTTTGGCCGTACAACAATGAATGGTATTATTTTTCCGACGGAGTCCCGATGCCTGCTCATGACCTTTTGGTCACCGCGATCCTGTTACTATTCATTGCGATTATCGTTTCGATCGGTATTCGCCGTATCCGTTTGCCCTACAGCATCGGCTTAGTCGTTGCGGGTTTTGCCGTCGGTTATCTCCGCGTTGTTCCTTCGTTTTCCATCACCCCCGAATTAGTTTTTTACATTTTCCTCCCGCCGCTTCTTTTTGATGCCGGTTTTAATGCAAACCTGACTAATCTTAAGCAGAACTGGAAAATCATATTTACGCTGGCCGTACCCGGCACGATCGTGTCGGTCGCGCTGGTCGGTTCGATCGCACATTATGCCATGGATGTTCCCTGGATGTCGGCCTTACTTTTTGGCGCTCTGATCGTTCCGACAGATACCGTTTCGATTCTATCCGTATTTAAAGAACTCAAAATTCCCACACGTCTCTCCACCATCGTCGAAGGCGAGAGTTTGTTCAATGATGGAACGGCCATCATCGTATTCAAACTTATTCTCGGGCTTATCCTTGCCGAGCAGTACAATGTCACTGATATCAATTATGCTTCGTTTTCGTGGCACTTGCTTTTATCGTATACGGGCGGGCTTTTGCTGGGTGCCGCTGTAGGTTACGGTGCCGGTTGGCTTATGCGCCGTCTCAAAGATCCGCTTGTCGAGATCATGTTCACGGTAATGCTGGTTTACGGTATGTACATCGTTGCCGAAAAAATCGAAATCTCCAGCATTATTGCGGTGGTGACGGCTTCTATGATGATCGGCCATTACCGGCAAAAACTCGGTATGTCACCAACGACACAGATCGCACTTTCATCGTTTTGGAATTTTACTGCATTTGCGATCAATTCGATATTATTTATTCTGATCGGGCTACAGCTTAACTTTAATAACCTGCTCGAAAATATCGGCATCATTCTGATCGGGCTTTTGGCTGTCAATATCGGACGTATCGCTTTCATTTACCCCTTTTCAAACATTCTCAATATTTTTCTTGGTCGAAGTGCTTCAACCAAACACGCCGTTATACCGATCAAATGGCAACACGTCATGGCGCTCGGTAACCTCAAAGGATCGCTCTCGATGGCACTCGTCATTAGTTTGCCGGAATCGCTGTTGTATAAAAACCAACTAATGACCCTGACATTTGGGATCGTTTTTCTTTCGCTCGTTATCCAAGGCACAACTTTGCGTCCGATTTTACGTAGATTTCAATTGCAAACAATACCACCCGAGCAGATCGAATTTGATAAACGGCAAGGCTTGATTCTTTCGGCGAAGGCCGTTTTGGCCTCATTACAATCGGAATATACGAGCGGCATGATTACCACTTCGGTTTATAATACATTAAAAGAGCAATACGAATTTACCATCGAAAATGCGGAAAAGAGCCTCCATCGTTTGCAGGAAAAAAATCCGTCTTTAGCGGATGCACACTTGCAGTCTGCTTATTATCAGATGTTGATCCTTCAGCGTACCGTCATACAAAACGCACAGACGCACAATATCATCAGCGATGATGCGGCGGCGGATTTGTTGAAAAATTTTGACCAACAGATGGCCGCGCTCACGTGGAGCAATCAGGATAAAAGTTAATTTTATATACGAAAGAACCACCCATGCACCGTTATATACTGATCATCATTTTGATGTGCCTCAGCGCATGCGGCACACGCGCCAATATTGACATGCTTGTCGTCAACGGTAAATTTGTCACGATGGACGACGAACTAAAGAATAACGAAATCGAATCCATCGCCATTCGCGATGGCCGGATCGTTGATATGGGCAAGGCCGAAGTGATGAAAAAAAAATATGTGGCCAATCGTATCGAAGACGTCAAAGGTCAACTTGTGCTTCCCGGATTAATCGATGCGCATCTGCATATGCTCAATATCGGTCATTACCTTACGCAACTTGATCTTGTAGGCACGGAATCGTACGACCAGGTCATTACGCTGGTTCGTGATCGTGTGGCGAGTACAAACAAAGGCGCATGGATTCGAGGCCGGGGTTGGGATCAAAACGATTGGTCTAAAAAAGATTTTCCCGAACATGCCGCACTGACCGCCGTTTCGCCGGATCACTTCATCGTTCTTGAGCGCGTTGACGGGCATGCGGTATTGGTTAATCAAAATGTTTTGACAGCCGCCAAAATTAACCGTGAAACGCCCGACCCGCGGGGCGGTAAGATAATGCGCAATGCGCAGGGCGAACCCACCGGCGTACTCATAGATAATGCGATAGACTTGCTGACACCCTATATTCCCAAATATACACTTTCCGAAGACAGTCTCGCGTTGGAAGCCGCGATGAGCGCGTGCCTCAAAGTCGGTCTCACATCCGTACATGACGCCGGCGTTGATACCAATCATATTGACGTGTATAAAGAATTGGGACGCCGCAATAAACTTCGCGTGCGGGTTTATGCCATGCTCAATGGCTTTGATCGCCGGCTTTTGGATATGTATTACAAAAAAGGCCCCGAGAAAAATCTTTTCAACCAATTCCTTACAATTGCGTCTATCAAGCTGTATTCCGACGGTGCACTCGGTTCACGCGGCGCGGCATTGCTGGAACCGTATTCTGACAGTCCGCAATCCAAAGGCCTTGAATTGATGATGAAACCCCGCCTTGAAATCATCGCCACCGATGCGCTAAAGTGGGGCTTTCAGGTATGTACCCATGCGATCGGTGATCGCGGCAACCGCAATACGCTCGATGCTTACGAAGCCGCCATGAAAGCGGTGCCCGACAGCGCAACATATAAACGCTTTCGTATCGAACATGCCCAAGTCGTTAATGAAGCGGACATCCCGCGTTTTGCAACCCTCGGCGTGATTGCTTCGATGCAACCCACACACTGTACATCGGATATGTATTGGGCGGAAGAGCGTGTCGGCAAGGATCGTATTCGGGGTGCCTATGCCTGGCAGAAATTTATCAAAAACGGTGTGCGTTTGGCCGCCGGTTCCGATGCACCGGTCGAATCGCATAATCCATTGCTCGGTGTCTATGCGGCAGTTACGCGTCAGGATGCCAAAGGATGGCCACCGGGCGGCTGGTATCCCGATCAAAAATTATCCATACTTGAAGCCTTACGCGCTTTTACGATAGACGCCGCTTACGCGGGTTTTGAAGAAACTCAGAAAGGCAGTCTCACTGTGGGAAAAATGGCGGACATTGTCGTTTTATCCAAAGACATTACAACTGCGGATCCGCGTGAAATTCTCAACACCCATGTCGTGTGGACGATGGTCGGCGGCAAGATCGTATATCGCCAACCATGAAAATTCGTATTCGGATCGGAGGTTTTCTCCTTCTTTGGTACATACCGCGCCTGACGACGCAGCAGATTTTTTTGATGATCGGCGTCGTGTTATCCGTTTTGATCAATCTTGCGGCAATTTTTTTCATCGAAATCGTAGTCAATCCTACCAAACCACCGCAACTTATCAGCGATAGCGAAAAAGCCGTTTTACTAAAATTACTTGAAGAACCGGATATGAGTAAGGTGCGTGATTTGCTTGAGCAACCGAAAGCCAACGATAAGGTCGCCCCAAAACCGGATGCTTTATCCGATCGCAATTCTACCACAGACGTCAAACCACCGGACGAAATAAAAAATTTCGGGTCGGTTGATGTGACACAAAACCAAGAACCGCGTCCTAAAACAGAAAATACAACTCCGCCGGATGAATCCACCGATGAAGATCGTTTTCAGAATAATATGAACGTACAGCCTTTTTTGAAGCGCAATACCAATCAGAAGTCCGTTTATGAGCGATTAACCGGTCAGGAAGATCCTTCGCAACAAGGATTTGCCGGACAAAATTACGAACTCAATACGTATAAGTGGGAATTTGCTCCGTATATGCTCGCATGGAAAAATAAAATGACTTCTAATTGGTATCGCATCACATCCAAAATATTTTTCAGTCAGTTTGCACGTGTCGGAGAAATACTCATCTACGTCAAAATGAACAGACAAGGCCAATTGGTTGACTCCAAGGTCGTGGATTATAATTGCGATAAATCCTTTGTTGCGCCCGCGTATGCGTCTGTCGTAAATAGTTTTCCGCTTGATCCATTACCGAATGATTTCCCGGAAGACATGCTAGAAACGACATGGACCATTTCGATCACCAATCAGAATTAATCCCGCTCCCGTATTATTCCAATCGGCAAATAAATCCCCATCCGCCGCCTAATTCACTGACAGCCAGGATCAACTCGTTATCCCCTTTTTTCAGAGGTATATAAAGCGCATCATTTTCGGAATCCATGATCCCCAAAAATCCCGGATCGCGAAAATACTGTGCACTGCGCCCGCGATAGAGTATTTGCCCGTTTAGGAATACGCACACTTCATCGCTGTATCCGATATACAGTTTTTTGATTTGATCGCGATCCGACGTGATTTTTGTTTTAGCATAAACTATTTTAGAACCGGGTTGCGCTTCCAATCGTTTAGAAAAATCATTGGCAAAAGAAACCCGCAGATGCGGTGCTTCCCGATAACGATAAAGCGTCACCATGCCCGGCGCCTCTGTTTCTACCGATTGCCATACTATTGATTTTTTCTCAGCTTGGGTCAGCGGTGATTCGACGTTACGTGACAGCGCATCCATCGACGGTGAAATTTCCCATTGCTTCAACACATTAGGCAGCATAGCCGGATGTTTTCTCACCCACGGAGCATCCGTAGTTTTTTTAACTTCGAAATTGGAAAAATATGTCGCGCCGGTTAAAACCGCTAAAGCGATAGAGCCTTTCTGAATTCCGCTTTTTAGATCGTCCATCACCAATACCGGCTTATCCATATTTTTTACAAACAACCGCGCTTGCGCTCCGGAAACTTCGAGCCGTAAATGGAACCACTCGTTTTTAGGTATATCCACAGCGCCGATAAATCCCGGCCCGCTGTACAGCTGCCAATTGAGCCCCGTATTGAGGATCGGGGTATATTGCATGGCATCAGCAAGTCCTGATTTGTGTTGGCGGAGATATACCCATTCTCCGTTTACGCCGTCTTCGGATATGCGAAATTGTATCCCAAAAAAACCACGCGCCGCAGGTGTCGAAACGTCAACGTCCATAACACCGTCACGCAATTCCAAATTTTTTAAGACGGCGGCGCCGCCATTGAGAAAAACACTCTTCCGACCTTGATAATCTACAAACCCGCTTTGGCCTTGCAGATCCCATATCGTAGAATCCATAGCCATAACCTGCGAAAAAACATTTCGCGCCTGGAGGAGGCTTGTTAAAAAGAAGGCCGCAATAAAAATAAATACGCGCATGTCGCCCCTAGGTTAAATTAATGTAATTTGTTACGTAAATGGTACGACGTGCGGATACTATTGTTTCAAAATGAATTTAAGAAAACCGACTCCGACGAGAATCACAGACACCTATTTTATTCTAAAAAATATTCTAAAAAGCGAATTCGATTCATTGCCCTGATGTCGTTAGTTTCTTCTTGGCTGTTTCATTCCAGCGGATAACCATTTGACCAAATTCATCATCTCTTTTTAACGCCATAAAACGATTGGTCTCATCAAAAAGAAATCCATATAAACCCAACTTCATATATAGTGCGCACAAGCGATCAAAATTACTTGGTTCAAAATATAACGAAGGAAATTTGGAAATTAGTCGTTTGAGACTTAATAACGCTGTTTCCGCATACTGATGCTCTTCAAACCAGTAGATTGCGCGCATACGCTCGGTCAAATACGGTACAGATTGATTTTCAGCGCGTGTTTCGTTAACCCGGCCATAGGTAAGGCCAAATTTTTGATCGTTGGTTCGTTCAACCGGTTGCGAGGGAAGCTGCTCCGCTTCGATGCGCGTGATCGCAGAAACCAAGTCGCGTTTGTTATTAACAAACATATCTTCGATGTAAAAATACCCGCCGGCCGGCGCATCATATACATCCGTTTCGCGATAGATTTTGAGCGTGGCATCGGCTTTAGTCAAAACATATGTACGCGGCGCTATTTTTTCTTTACTCCCTAGAGGCTGCCACTTCATGGATGTAACATCCAGATACATCGCATCGCCCTTTTCGAGTTTTAGCCAAATTTCCGATTGTCCCATCAATGGTGAGGTAAGAAGAATAAAACATATCGCCTTAAAAATCATATACGTGTACCGTTCCATGGACTACTCCGTTTTTTTGAATCACTTCATCATAATACTGGCGCACACCTTCGCGATGCGCATGTTCAAAACCACCGTTTATAACAGTTGTTTCCAGCGGCAACCAAATCGTCACGCGTCCGGTTTTATCGGGGCGGGCAACATATTCAAATTCGGATAAACCCAACTGATCCACGGCATTAACCGGAATACTCGTATCCACAAGCAAAAATACATGCCCTATGGAACCCGGTTTGGCAGTTGGAATATTGATATTTTCAGTGAGCGTCGGGCGAATATCCACCACGGCGCAAGCATGGCCTATAGCCATAAGATTGGTAGCCATAAATGCAACAAGGTCTTCGCAATCGCCGGACTTTTGTCGCAGTGTCTCCGAAGGATATTGCACACGTTCATTGACAAAAGTCGTGGTAGGATCGGATACATAACGTAAATTTTTGCCGACAGCCGTTACAAATTTTTTTAACGCATGAAACTTATTATGAAAATCTGAATACGCGGAATCGGTTCCTATGGTCAACAAATTACTTTTGGCAAACGATTGTATTTCAGGCTCATCCGGAGCTATAAAGTAGCGCAATCCCCACGTATCGCCATCCCAGCTATGGATATCATATAATGTCACCGGAAAACTGGACAGTGTGATGTGTTTGCCGCGTACTTCACCGGTAATTTTCACCTGAGCCACCATGCCGGATTGTTCTACGCTCTGATCCGGTATGTAAAAAAATAAGGGCACCGATTTGATCTCATGTGGTGCTAAATCAATCGAAGACGAACGAAATATTTCGCCCCACGCACCGGCTTCGGCATGTATGACAACGCTCAGGTGTTCATCCGACGCATTATGTACATCCATCTGTCCCACCGGATTGTATGCATAATAGGCGCGCTTGGCCGTATAAACTTTTGTCTGAAAAATTTTCATATTCACCATTTTTACGTAATCGGCAGCGCGGCTTCCTGACAAATCATAACGCAATCCGATTTGCACCGTTTTGTGAGGCAACTGATTGGTAAGTTTTCCGCTCGATATGTCGCCGTGACGATTAAGCCATTGACGAAAATTTTGTGATCTGAAATTTTCCGCCAAATACCATGTGCTTTCGTAACCGGCAAGTAATGTGAAGCCGCCACTCAAATCGTAACTTAGATTTAATTTCCACACTTGATAATCCGACGGCCGCAAACTTCTGTAATATTCATTGTTCACCTGTAACGCACCATATTTCAATTGTACATTACCGCCCCAAGCATCCCGGCCTACACGCGTGGTCATCGAATGCGAACGGTAACGATATTGAACATCCAAAAACCCGCTCAACTTATTTTTCAATGCATAATGCATGCTGTCGTTACCCATGCGTATCATTCGCCAAGGCAATATGCCTGTCGTTACGGCAAACGGACCCCAATAGCTTGTCATCGCACCATAGCCTAATAGTGACGAACGGCGATGGGATGCAAATTCATAATCCACGTAATACACTTTTGATGTCAGTTCTTTTACCAAAGTTGACACGATTTCTTCTTTTTCAACGAGAATTTGCGAACCGAAAGCAATTTCAAATCGTGCAAAACGGCGGCGCAACTCAAGAGCCGCCGGTAAATCAACCACATACGTGTGCGCATGGTTAGTGATTTGGCTACGATCCACTAATTTAACGCTGTCGGGCAACACCAACGTCGTGGTGCCGGGCATTATCGTAAAGGGTAGTTGTTGATTCATATTCACCAATACCGAAAAGCCATACAGGCCGTGATTGTGCATATAGTGAATCCGCGATGCGACGTATTCTTTTGAAGCAAATTGGCGAGCGGTGTACTCCGATACAAACGTGAGGCGTGCATCATAACGCATAGGCCGATACGCATCCGCATCGTTTTGCGCAAAAAGTGATGCGGATACAAAAACTAACATCAATAGTCCCCATCTAGTCATGACGATATTCCTTGATGAGTTGGATAAGGTCATCGTAAAAAAATTTAGGCGTATTGCGAAATCGTAAACGTATCACCTCTTCCGGAGATTCGTTTTTTTTCACGCCCGTGCGAATGCGTTCGGAAATATTGTTTTGATATTCATCTATGCGCTGCTTCAAAGCCTTTGGTTCGGATATATCCGATGTGCCGCGTAAATATTCAAACATAGCCTGAGGTTCCTGTTCGCACCGTATCATCGCCTTGATCACCCAGCCGCGAAAATATTCGGTCACTGTGATGCGATGTAAACCCAGATCATCGGCTACCGCAGACATGGCACGATGTTTAAATTGATGGTCGCGGAGTGCATGGAGCACCCGCTCGGCCAAAGATTGCTCTGAATCAGAAAACGTTGCGCCGCGAATTTCGAAATCCGCCGGTAAAATATAATTACGATGCCGCATGCGTGCATTGATCACACTGCGCTGAGTTGCTGCTTTTAGCTCACGCACATTGCCGGGCCAAGCCAATGTGCAGAGCCATTGGACGAGATGATCGGAGTATTTGAGTTCCGGAGCAATTTCGTACACAAACTGACGGAATAGAAAATCAATATCAACCGTACGTTCGCGTAAAGGTTTCAGCGGCAACACAAAACCGGCAATACGATAATATAAATCTTCGCGAAACTGTTTATCCCGGATCAATACCGATATATCCCGATGGGTCGCCGCAATAACACGAACCGATACGCTTTTCGAAACAACGCCGCCGACGCGTTCAAACCGACCTTCCTGTAAAACCCGAAGAAGTTTAACCTGAAATGCCGGGCTTGTCTCTGCGATTTCATCCAAAAACAACGTACCATTATCTGCCATTTCAAACCGGCCTGGCTTGGCTTGTACCGCGCCCGTAAAAGCGCCTTTTTCATATCCAAATAACTCCGCTTCGATCAAATTGTCGTTAAATGCCCCACAATTAACAGCTACAAAAGGACCCGAAGCGCGCTGTGAACGGCGATGAATAAATTCGGCGATACGTTCTTTCCCAGTGCCGGATTCACCGGTGATCAGCACCGGAACATTTGACTGGGCTACCTGATCGGCTTTTTGGAGAAGCTCTGCGACGGGCGAATCTTTATGGTAATAAATACCCTGCGCTTCACGGCATTCCGACAAATCCAACGGGCGAATTTGATCGGATATTTTTTCGTAAAAATTGAGCCGATACCTTAGATCCGTCAGATCATCCGATGTGGCAGAGGCAACCTCTTTTGTCACAGTAACGGTGCGACGCTTGATCCCCAACATGAACGTCGAAACGAGTATCGGCACAAGAGTCCAACCTATACCGATAGGCAAATAAATACGCAAAAAGTATAGACCGGCAGCGAACGCACACCAAATCAATGCCGGGGCGCCTATCCAAATCCAACGTGTATCACGAAGCGACAAAAAGCTCACTACTGCCGTACCGGCGAAAAGAACAACCAGCAACCATAGCGGCCATTGTTTCCACATACGACCTTGTTTGATTTCCTCCGCAGCCCATATCTGAATAAGACTGACGGGGTTAACCGAACCTTGAGGTGACGCTACATACGAGGTTACACCGGGATAGTCAAAATAAAATACAACACTTCGGTTGCTCAAATCCGAATTGGACGACAAAAACGCACTCAGATGCATATCCGGAAGTAAAGTATCGGATGGCCAGTGCAATATAACGGTTTCTTCAGGTACTTCTGTTAAAGCTGAAACCAGCGAATGATCACCCGGCGTATAGATCAGATAGGCATTTTCGATTTGCCAATGGGCCGCAAACGGAAGAAATGTCCGACCGGCAGGAAACGATTGGCCGCCAAGTATGGTATTATTTTCCTGAACACGTTCCGTCATAAGAAAAATCTTATCATCCCTTACGCACTCATGATAAAAAACTTCGTCCGACTCCGGATGCAACGCATCGGCCGAGGGAAACGCCATATCAAAATAGATCGCTTGCGCGCCGTTTTGTTTAGCATGTTGTGCTGCGACCGCATACCATCGTCGAGCCAAAGGCCATCCGCCCAGATGCTCTACATCGTGTTTACCGATAGCAATCCGAATCACCGGCCGTTCCTGCGCCGTAAGTAACGGGTTGCAAAACAAAATCAAACTAAGGCAAGCGACGATCTTCTTCATAAAATAAACGGCGCTGACTTTTGTAGCCAACGCCGTAGGTTCTCCGTTATTGTTTTTTCAATTTGACTAAAACATTGTGCCAGTAATCGGCTTCAATTTGTAAGTTATATGTTTTTCCGTCGAACTTTCCTGTAGTGGTTAGCGGGTCTGGGAAATGCTCTTCAATAACGCCAACCAAGTAATCCGTCTCTTGCTTATTCCACTTTGAGGTAAGCAGTTGTAACTGTTCGGCTGGAATCACAATTTCATCAGTCTCAACTGTATATTGAAAAAAAGCATATTCAAATCCACCTGCTACAGTATCTGCATAATTTGGTTTATAGGCATACAACTCAATCCAACCCGATTTGGAAGGGCGATTAAATTTAATAAGTAAATCCTCGCCATCACCAACCACTTGATTAACAGCTATATTTGTAATCTTCAATTGACTAGGCATTGGAATACTGGCCGTAAAATCATTAATTTCCGGTGAATTTTGCCCGGATATCGTTATTTGACCGTTATTCACTATTGTGAATGGTTGATTACTTTGCTTTTCATAACTAATTATATCAAGCGTATCAATATGTGCTGGAATTCCGTTTTTTTCCGGCCGATCAATAGTTATCCAGCTCTGATTACGCGTAATCTCTGTACCGCTAAGTTTCAATGTTCCATAATCTAAAAACTTGGAAAGGAATCGACCATTAATATCGGTATTAAGATTATGTTGCAAACTCACGTAATAAAAAACAGGGTCTCCTTCCCCTACATCACTTTGAGAAATAGCAATTAACATACTGCTATCGCCCGGCGGATAATAGTGCGAGCTGGTTCGCAATACAGGATCATGACCAATGATCAGCGTTTGATCCTTTCCTTTGTCCGACATAACATCCGACCCGTCCTTGTCACATCCGATCGCCAATAAGGCGATGGTTACAATTAGTGCGACTGATTTTGGCATACATTTCTCCTTGTTGTTGGTTATCAGTGTTGTACACAACTCGACAACAAACTAAATTCATGCCAAAGAATAACTTATTAATTTTTTTCAATATACCTTCATTCGAAAGTGAAGTGAGTGCAGTATATAAGTGAAGTGATGCATTTTCACATCACAAATGCATGTGATCCAAGGCACTCAAGAAGTTAATTAGAACTTGCTTTTATAATACCTACACAACAATGTAGCCTGTCTCTGGAAATTACTTTAGAACAAAAAAAGCCCGTTTACCATTGCGATAAACGGGCTTGAATGAAAAAAACTAAATTCTAAAAAATTCCGCGTATGACGCCGTTATCATCCATATCAATCGCCTCCGATGAAGGCACTGACGGTAACCCGGGCATGGTCATCATTTGCCCGGCAATGGCATAAATGAAACCCGCTCCCGCAGAAGCTTTGATATCATCAATAGGAACCACAAAATCTTTCGGACGCCCTTTGAGTGTAGGATCATGTGAAAGTGAAAGATGCGTTTTAGCAATACATATCGGCAGTTTGTCAAGACCTTCTTCTTTGAGCATTTTAATTTTCGATTTGGCTTTGGACGACAGGGAAATGCCCGCACCGCCATAGATTGTTTTTACGACCGTGGCCATTTTATTTTCGATCGTATCCTGGACATCGTAGGTAAATTTCACTTCCGATTTTTCATCGCAGGCTTTGACTACTTCTTCGGCCAGCGCTGTTCCACCCATACCGCCTTTGCCCCAAACGTCAATCGGTATCACCGCACGCGCTCCGGTTTTAACGGCAATATCGCGAATGGCTTGTATTTCGTTCTCCGTGTCCGAGGTAAAACGATTGATCGCCACGACGACCGGTACACCAAAACTGCGAATATTTTCGATGTGTTTTGTAAGGTTCTCACAACCTTTGATCACGGCTTCGACGTTTTCTTTTTCCAATAATGCCTTATCAATCTTCTTACCCGGAACGGCTTCAAACCCGCCGCCGTGCATTTTGAGCGCTTTGACCGTAGCCACGACCACGGCAGCCGAGGGACGCAATCCGCTTTGACGGCACTTGATATTGATCAGTTTTTCCGCGCCGCAATCCGCACCAAAACCGCATTCCGTCACGACATAATCGGCAAGGCGTAAGGCTATTTTATCTGCAATAACCGAATTATTACCCGTGGCGATATTGGCAAACGGTCCGGCATGCATGATCACAGGAACGCCTTCCAGTGTTTGAACGAGGTTCGGTTTGATGGCGTCTTTGAGTAAAACCATCAGTGCGCCGACGACATTCAGTTGGCGTGCATATACGCCTTTTTTATCCCGTGAAGTGCCGACAAGAATCGTCTCAAGACGTTTACGCAGATCCTTGAGGTCTTCCGCGAGGGACAGGATTGCCATGATCTCACTGGCGGCCGTGATATCAAATCCCGTTTCGCGCGGGATACCGTTATTGCTGCCGCCTAATCCGACGATAATATCACGCAACGCGCGATCATTCATATCCATCACGCGACGCCAGTATATATTATTGATGTCCAGATTCAACGGATTACCTTTGTGCAGGTGATTGTCAATAATAGCCGCAAGAAGATTGTGTGCCGTCGTGATCGCGTGAAAATCACCGGTAAAGTGCATATTGATATCTTCCATCGGCTGCACTTGCGAATACCCTCCGCCGGTCGCACCGCCTTTGACACCAAAAACCGGTCCCATCGAAGGCTGACGTAATGTCGAGATCACATTTTTTCCTATTTTGGCCAACGCTTGCGATAATCCGATATTGACGACGGTCTTGCCTTCACCGAGCGGCGTTGGGTTGATCGCCGTGACAAAAATAAATTTTCCAATTTTTTTGTCCTTCAGGCGGTCCAATACTTCTAGTTTGATCTTGGCTTTATGTTCACCGTACAACTCAATATCGGAGGCATTCAATCCGATCTTTTTGGCAATTTCAGTAATCGGCGTAATGGGTGATTCCTGAGCAATTTCAATGTCGCTTTTCATATATCAACCTCATAATAGATGTTTTCGATTGGTCAATTCTACGATTTCGATATATACGATTCCATGACTTAAGTCATGTCTAAAAAAGGTAGGTTTTCCCGATCTAAAAAGAATGTTCTGATATCAATGGTACGTTTAGTGGCGATTCAAAAAATCCATCACGATTTGACAAAATACATCGGCTTTTTCATGATGAATCCAATGCCCGGCATCCGGTATCATCTCTAATGCTGACGAAGGAAAGTGTTTTGCTATTAGCTCCGCGTCATCACGAAGATTATACATGGATTTTTCACCGCCGACAAATAGTGTAGGACCATGAAACATATCGCTTTCCGAAGCTTTGAATCGTACTATTTCATTGGCCGCAAATTCCGTCAAAGCCGGAAGATTAACACGCCAATACATCCGATCGTGATCTCGCACCAGGTTGGTAATCACAAAGGATCGTACGGCCGGATTTTTGATTCCCTCTGCAAGGGCCGATTCCACTTGTTTTTTTTCTTTATAAAGATTCAGATCCACGGCATTCATCGCTGTGAGAATTTCGATCAAACCCGTGCCGTATGAGCGCGGTGCAATATCTTCTACGATCAACGCTTTAACTCGCTCGGGATGTGCAAAAGCGTAATTCATCGCGACATGGCCACCCATCGAATGGCCCAACAAGTAAAATTCATGCAAATGCAAACGGTCA
Organism: bacterium; assembly: GCA_013360215.1. Taxonomy (NCBI): domain Bacteria; species bacterium. The sequence continues at coordinate 121,587 of JABWCP010000009.1, forward strand.
ACCAACGCCTCAATATCTTTACGCATCGCCACGATAGAATGTTCGGGATCGTGCGGTGAAACTCCGTGGTTGCGCAGATCCGGAATGATCAAGCGGTAATGGTCGGATAATTTTTTGGCTACCGAATACCAGTTGCGTTCACTACCCAGCAGGCCGTGCAGTATCACCAGTGTTTTCGGGCTGCCGTATTCGACAAAATGTAATTTCATACGCTCCGTTATATTGGCGCGGAAGTTAGTTTCGCTTATATCCAATTGCAACGGTTTTTACAAAACGAAGGATTATTACCGAATCGGCTTGCGCTTGGTTTGGCGCTGTTCTAATTTAAAGAAAAAAACAACAGATCAATCTATGGACATTACTTACCTCACATTCGTTTTAGGCGCCGTCGTTACACTTTTGATCCTTGCGCGCCTCGTCAATCAATTTCTCATGCGGGAACGCCTCACCGATGCGCTAACTGAAAAAGATCGTTTGGCAACCGGTATCGCACTCTCGGGCTATTTGTTCGGCGTGATGATGATCATCATAGACGTACTCAGCGGCGAAGGGCATAACGATTGGCTCAAAGATTTTTTACTTGTCGGAATTTACGGATTGGCCGGGATCGTATTTTTGGTTTTTGTCAGCGTGATGGAGCTGCGTCTGATCCTCTCTGCCAAAGCATTGGATGCTGTTCGCGAAGGCAATGTCGCCGCCGCCATTACGGTCGCTGCTTCATACATTGCGACATCGCAGATCATCGGCGCCGTCGTATCCGGCGATAATACCGGCGGCAATTGGCTGACGGCTGTTATTTTTTTCATTATCGGTCAGACCACGCTGCTGATCATGACGTATGCATTTCGGTGGCTCACGGCGTATAACGATGCCGAAGCCATCATGCAAGGTAATGCTGCCGCCGCGCTTTCGTATGCCGGGGTCATGATCGGTATCGCTATTATTGTAGGCACAGCCTTACGCGGTGACTTCATAGACTATCCCACCAGCCTTGTGGATTATGCATGGTCGCTGGTGATCGTCGTGGCGCTTTATCCGATCCGCCAATTTTTAGTGCAAGGTGTTTTACTCGGGTGCGGATTTAGTTTTTATGGCGGTAAATTAGATGAAGAAATTTCCAAAGATCGCAATATCGGCGCCGGATGTATTGAGGCAACGACCTATATCGCCTCGGCACTTTTAGCCACGGCATTACTGTAGTAATATTAAATCTATGCGCACCTCCGAGGTAAAATACACCGATCCTTCGGTTCCGCGACGCGACCCGTATTTTGATTTTGCAAAAAAAATCACGGATTCGCATATCCTCACCGATCCTTGGATTGACGGCGATCCGCGTTTTTCGGACGAACCGGTGATCCTCGGCGCCGGAACTTATGCATTGATGCAAAAAGCGGCCGAACACATCGGCGCTTTATATGACGAATTGGTGCGCATCATTCTTCGCGAACCTCATTGGCTCGATGATTATTTCCATTTGACGCCGCATCAAAAGATGCTTTGGTTTGCCTCCGGCGGACGATGGCATGGCATGGCGCGACTGGATATGTTTTTATGTACGGACGGACGTCTGCAAGTATGTGAAATGAATTCCGATACGCCCAGCGGTGAAGCGGAAGCCGTTTTGATCAATCAGATTATTCGATCGCGCTTTCCGCGTTTTACCGATCCCAATGCCGGATTGGAAACGCAATTTATACGTATGGTTTTACGTCTCTGGGGCAAACGTACATGGCCCAGGCTTTCTCCGACGGTCGGCATCGTGTATCCGACCGAAATGCCCGAGGATCTCTCCATGATACGCTTGTATCAGCGTTGGTTGGAATCCCGCGGCGCTCATGTCATATTGGGTTCGCCCTACAATCTGGGCAGCACTGCGCAGCGACTGACGTTACTGCAAAAACCCGTGGATGTATTGATTCGGCATTACAAAACAGATTGGTGGTGCGAACGCTTGCCGGTGTGGAAAGATCAGGAACCTTTTCCCGACGCGCTTCCGCTCGTCAAACCATTGCAACACCTGATGCGCACCTGGCTTGCGGGACAGATAGCGATGATCAACCCGCCCGGCGCTGTGCTTACACAAAACAAACTGACAATGGCTTTTTTTTGGGAACACCTGCGTAAGTTTTCACCTACGGCGCGGAATACGATACGCACGTGGATCCCGGAAACGCGTCGCCTGATAACGAAGGAAAGCAAAAAACTGAATAAAAATGAATGGGTACTCAAAACCGATTACGGATGCGAAGGCGATGAAGTGATCATCGGTAACGATGTCAGTGAAACACTGTGGAAAGAATCGCTGTCCAAAGCTATTCCCAAACACTGGATCCTTCAGCGTTATTTTTCGTCAATCCGCATCGGGCGCGAAAATCTAATTCCAAATTTCGGCCTGTATCTCGTCGGAGGACGTGCGGCCGGTATTTATACACGTTTATCCAATACGGCCACGGACGGTACGGCGCTCAGCGCAGCGACATTGATTGACCAACATTCTCACTAGAACATAAACTATGGCAAAAAGAAAAACCAAACGTAATCAAAAAGCCCAAACACCCGCATGGTGGAATGCCATGATTTCACGCCGTGAAGCCGGCCAACGATTGGCAGCCCTCGCAACCGGCGCTGCAATGCTGCCCTTCGCATCCATTCTTACGGGCTGTGGTGAAGAGGTCGAACTCGATGCTCTTGAGTTGCAGCAAAAACAAGGCTGGCAGGTCGGTGCGGACGGCGAAAATCTTGACTTCAAAGACGAACAAACTCGTGACAGCCTCGGTCAGGCGTGGGAAAATTATGCCGATCCGGCGGCATTGATGGTGGCCTATGAACCCAAAAATTATCGCTGGAAACCTTTTAAGGTTACGACGTTAGTCCAATCGCTAAGTCAGGAAACGTTACGTAAACAAGTGAAGCCGGTATTATCCGACGCGATGAAAACCGCCTATGCGCGCGGGCTCGGCATGCGCGAGATCATTCAAAAAATGGACAACCCCTCATCCACGATGATCATCGCCGATCTGCACGGGGAAGAATCCGTAGCATTCGGCGCGGCATTAGCCGACGTCGCCAATGTGGTCATCGGATTTGATAACTGGCCGCACCCGCAAGGTGTCGTACCGGCACATCGCACGCTCGGTGCGATGATGTACTATGCACGCGAAGTAAGCGTAAAAACGGAAGAAAAACTTTCGTGGGATGCACCGGCCGTGATTTTATTGGACAATCATCGCTTGGGCGAATATACCGATGAATGGGATGTATTTGATAATCGTTACGTGGCCAAAGTGCCTTCCGCGCCATCACTTGCGTCGTATAAAGTCAGTCGGGTTTTATATGTCATACCGGATCGTGACACCAAAAACGAACTGGATGATCTCAATGACGACTTTGTTTACTACAAAGAAAAAAATATCAGCGTGGATCTGTTGCCCATGTCGGATTTCAAGCCAGCCGTCGCTGCGGCCATGGCTACATCGGCCTCGGCTAAAACATCCGCCGATTCGATGATCGCGGCATACACAGGGAGCGACTCCGCGATAGCCAAAGCCATGACCGCACCGGCACAAAAAGATACTGTCGTCGCAACACCGGCATCCACGCGAACCGTATATCATTACGGCGGCGGTCCATCCTATTGGCCGATATTTTTTGGTAACTATAATACGCCTTCGACGATCCGTCGCCCGGGCGGTTATCGTGCGCCTTCGCAAGGGCCGTCGAAACCGGAATACAAACCGGAACGTCGTCCGACATTGTTTTCTTCACGTACCGTCGGAAGTCAAACCAGCGGCGTGGGCAAACAAAAACCGACCGGATTTGGCCGTGTATCCGCCAATGTTAATTCCGACGGCAATGTCACCCGCGTTCGCCAGTCACGCAATTACAGTTCGACCGGCACATCCCGTGCGTCGCGTTCAACTTCAACGTCATCTTCGTCGCGTTCCTCGCGGAGTTACCGGAGCTCGTCGTCCAAAAGTTCATCGTCCCGCTCTTCGTCAGGTCGCTCCGGATCGTTTGGCCGCAGTCGCAGCAGTTCTTCATCATAATTTAAGGATTACTAAGCATGAATCGTCGCGGTTTTTTTAATAACATTTTTAAGTCGGATGAACCCTCGGGTCCGATTCATTTTTACGGCATTCAGATCGTCATCAATACCGGTATCAATGATGAAACCCGTGCCAAACTGCATGCGGCGATCAACGTGCCCGTTAAAGAAGGTGAGACCCCAGAGGAAAAAAAAGCATTTTTTAAAAATGTCGCAGCTCTCTTACTCGAGAACGAACCGTTTTTTGAATATGGGTACTGGGATTATCTGACGGATGCGGCCGAAGCGCAGGCCGAATTTGATTCGTGGGTCAACGAAATCGAAAGCAGTATGGCAACGGAGTCCGGCGAAGTCGGTGAAACGATGGACGAGCAGTATCGCATGAGCGCAGAAAAACAATACGTCGTTATTTCGCTCGCCTTCTTAATCGAAAATGTACCGACACAAGAATCCTTTCAAGGTATGATAGATATACCGGAAGAATCGTATTTTCTCCGCGAAACCTGGCCTAAATTGATCGAAGCCGTTCCGTATCTGGATTTTAACTACGTGATGGCCGATGCCGTATTTATTATGCCGGGCAACGAAAAAGACGGATTTTCATTTGAAGATTTGCACTCGGAAGGATGGGAATATCTAAAACCGATATCATAACACTAACCTAATAAGCTGACTTGCTAAATCAAAATGCCTATTCGTGACATATTATAGATTTTTTATTTAATCCCAAGCATCAGGCCATACATCCACAGTTTTTGCTGCAGCCCCAACCATTGAAATCGGCAGGCTTCCACGTTTCTAACATCAATTGTCGAAACGGATTGTCCGATCATGCGATGAAAGAGATGATTAACTTTGGCGGGATAATAGAACCTTGCTATGCGACGTGCAGAATGTGTGATATGCGCAGTTATATCCTTGCAGGTTGTTTTAGAAAAACCGGCTTCCTTCATAAATCGCATGAATCTGTCGGTTGATTCCAAACTTTTGGCAGCCCATCCCTCAACCCACGTTCTCATAATTGGATTCGTGTTGTTCTCTAATGCTGTCACAAAACCATCTGCCACCACTAACCGACCTCTCTGTTTTAGAATGCGAGACGCTTCACGTATGAATTGCTCTTTCGATTCAGCGTAGCAAATACTCTCACAACCCCAGACCACATCAAAATATTCGTCTGGAAATATTGTTTGACTGTAATCCATAACTTTGAATTCCGTCAAATGAGTAACCCCGGCATCTTCTGCATTAGCATAAGCCAAATTCATTTGTCGTTCGCTCAGTGTAACACCAACAACTCGGCAACCGAAATTTTTCGCAAGATAAATACTGCTTCCACCAACACCACACCCGGCGTCTAATACGATATCCGAGGATGTGATCTGCACTGTTTCCGCCATCACTTCATTCATCCGGATTAGTGACTGCGCAAAGGTACGTACGGAGTCATCCCAATATCCGTAATGAATCGCCATACAATCATCTAGGCGCCAAACTAAACGCGCTGCATCTTCCGTCAGACTATAAAATTCCGCTATTTTTTTTTGATACTCATTCATCGGGTCGTAACTTTTTGAGTAAAGTGCCAATATTAGCTAAGGCTTCACACCGCTCAACATACCGTAGAGCCATAATTTCTTTTTGAAGGCGATATACTGATACAACAGCGCATCAATGTTTTTGCGATTCACTTCCGGTACGCTTTTTCTCATGAGATGCTGATACAGATGATAACAGCGCGTCGGAAAATAAAAATATAACATGCGCCGCGAGGAATGCATGACATGCGGCGTGATATCCCGAAAACGAATATCCGTAAACCCCATGTGTTGCATATACCCCTGCATACGCTCCGGTGTTTCGATAAAGTTAGCCGCCCAGCCCTCGAGCCAGCGCCGATTGATCGGATGATCATTGTACTCAAACTTAGCCGTCATACCATCCGCAATCACCAGCCGCCCT
>JABWCP010000010.1 GCA_013360215.1 bacterium
CCAAGTCGTGCCTGTAAAAGACATGCGGTCGCCGGAAAAAACATATCCGGCGTAACGGTTCCTACAATGATCAAATCAATTTCGGCAGGATCTGTATTCGTTTGTTCCAAAAGACGTTTACAAGCTTCATAGGCAAGATCGGATGTGGCTTTACCTTTTTCTAAAATATGTCGTTCTTTGATACCGGTCCGCGTGGTTATCCATTCATCGGTGGTATCTACCATTTTCTCAAGCTCTTTATTGCTGAGAATTTGCTCGGGCACCCAGTGGGCAACACCCGAGATTTTTGCACGATACTTATTGCCTAACGCCATAATTCTTTTCTACTGCGGCATGCAGCACAGCGCGCAGTGTGTTAGTTATGATAATCGAATACGTTCTTTAATGACTTCGTTTATTTTTTTATCCACCATTTTTTGCGCAACCATGATCGCGTTGTACATGGCTTTGGGCGAAGAACTGCCGTGACCGATGATCACCACACCGTTTACACCCAACAAAGGAACGCCGCCATATTCTTCATAATTCATATCTTTAAAAACACCTTTGATGCCGGTCTTTGCCAACAGTAATTGGAGTTTCGTCATAAAACTCGACTCAGCGGCCTGTTTGAAACGGGCTTTGAGAAAACCGGGAACACTTTCTCCAAATTTTAATACGATATTTCCTACAAAACCGTCGCACACGATAACATCCGTCGTTCCCTTGAGAATGTCCCGACCTTCCACATTACCCGCAAAATTGAATAATTTTTTTTCTCGAAAAAGGGCGTTGGTTTCTTTGGTTACTTCATTTCCTTTGGAGTCTTCTTCACCGATACTCAAAAGCCCTACAGTGGGATTTTTTACACCCCACATCGCCTCCATATAAATACTACCCATGAGGCCAAACTGCAAAAGATGTTGCGGTTTACAATCCGAGACGGCACCCACATCAAGCACCAGAGAGCGCCCGCGGGCTGTCGGGAAAAAAGCACCTATTGTAGGACGTTGAACACCTTCGATCCGCCCAACGCCGAGTAACCCGGCTGTCATCATCGCTCCGGTATTGCCCATCCCGATAAACGCATCCGCTTGGCCGGATTTGACTAATTCCGCACCGCGATGAATCGAGGAACCGGACTTATTTCGCCAAGCGTCCGCCGGTGACTCATGCATATCGATGACAGATGTCGTATGTTCTAAGCGTAAAATATTGCCGCATAAATCACGACCTCCGCAGCGCTCGATCTCTTTCATTACTACATCTTTATCGCCGGTCAGAATGATTTCGTGATTTACGCCGGTAGATACCCATGCCCGAGCCGCCAAAATGACGCCGTCAATTATATGTTTGGGCGCTTCATCACCGCCCATCGCATCCACAACGATCTTCATTACCTTCTCCGACTTATATGCCTGTTCGTTTCATATTACGAAAAGACCGCGCCAATATACCGTTATCAACCCACATTATCAAACCGCAATTAAAAAAAAACCTGTCGTTGCCGTGGGAACAAGGACAGGTTTACTTAGACGATTTGAGCGCACTCCAAATCAGGCTTCGCGCGCGATCACGATCTGACGGCCATCGTAGTGCCCGCAGTTGGGGCACACACGGTGATGCATTTTGGGTTGACCACAGTTGGCACATTTGCCGACGGCGGCATTATCCAGTTTCCAGTGCGTACGACGTTTATCACGGCGCTGCTTTGAATGTCTGCGTTTGGGATTAGGCATGATATTCTCCTAAAATAATGTAAAATCGTTATTCGTTCACGGTCTGCGCATGCTCACATGCACGTTCATTGAGATTCGCTCCGCACTGTACACACAAACCTTTACAATCTTCATCGCAAAGAACTTTATGCGGCATCGCAAGCTCAATCGTATCTACAATATCTTTATCTAAAACGATTTGGTTTTCCTTGCGGACATCCAATAACCGTATTTCCGTTTCACCGCTCTGCGCGTTCCGCTCGCTCCGATGATCGGTGTAGATGACCTGAAAATCATCGGCCACATCTACACTTACATCCTCCAAACAACGGTCGCATACTAATCTCGCCTCCCCAATCACTTTCATCTTTATATAATAGACGTGATTGGTTTTGGTCAACACCGCGTCCGCCGAAATCGGTTTTTCGAAGTGATTCCGGCCTTCAAAATCAATACTGTTCAAGCCGATATCTTCGGCCTTAACATCAAAATGGAAACGGTGTTCACCGTCTCCTAAGCTTAAAATTTTGTCAATTTTCGCAACCAAGCGAACACCTAACTTCAATTTGATAAAACACTTATCAAATTTTGGGGCACGAAGATAGTTTTTTTTGTTTGGATTGTCAAGGGAAAAGAGGAGCTTTCAAGCTCTATATACATAGCTGCCCCATTAACGTCTATATCGCATCCTACCGCAAATCAATTTATTCAGCCAACTTCAATAGTCGGTCTTTCATCGGCTGAAAAAAAATTTGTTTTTGGCGCAAAATAAGATGTTCAACCTTTTTAATTTCAGACGGTTAATTAATATGTTCAGGCACTCAATCATGCACAAACATAAAATTCTAAAACAAATCCACAAAACATACATTGATATTTTTCACACAAACTAACCCACGCAAAAACAGCTACATCTTGATGTAGGTTGATGTTTTTGTAAGAAAGGTGGATTTTGCTCCATTCAATTTATACCTTCGCAACATCATTACATACAATGCACACATTCATCCAAAAATTCGTTTGGTTACCTCACGATCCCGGCCTCCCTCCGCTTGAATTCTGGAGAAAACGCATCACTATCGCCGTAGTAGCTGCCAACTGCATTATGGGAACCGCCGCATTGATCCCTACAATTCCATTTTTCATGCAAAGCGAAACGCCATGGATAGGCCTTATTTTCGTTGTGATGATGATCGGCATGTATTTCGCGTGGTTTTCTCAAAAACTATCACAATTAAAAAAGTCTATTTTAGTTACAGTCAGCTTTTTGATTGCCGGGACATTGTGTTTTAAACCCTTTGGTGCCGCGGGAGCAATATGCACTCTATTCGTCGCACATATCTTATCGTCATTACTTTTTCGTCCACGCCTTTTTCTTATAAGCCTTTCTTACATTTTTATCGTTTTTATCGTGGCCGGGTTTTACATGGATACCGGAAATACCATAGGTGATGACCAGTTTGAATCGCGTTATACATGGAACACCTGGTTCATCGTTATTTCTAATGTAATTGCAGCGCTCTTGACTATCGGCTGGGCAATTCACATAGTCATCAATAGTTTGGAACATTCACTGATCATGGAGAATTCTTCTCGATTAGCACTTCAAGAGGAAATAAATCAGCATAAAAGAACGCAAACCGAACGTATAAAACTAGAAGAAGAAGTATTCCATATGCAGAGAGCTCAGGCTATGCATCAGATGGCTGGCGGTGTTGCACACGACTTCAGCAATATATTAACCAGTACGCTCGGTTATCTTGCGCTTTTACAAGAACGGGTTCAGCATGACCCTAAAGCGATTGAAATGATAAGTTCGATGAATGCCGGAGCCCGGCGTGGGCGTCAACTTATTCGCCAATTGCTTATGTATAGCCGGCAAACCGAAGTGCATCAAGAAGCTTTTCAGCTTTCTCCTTTGATTGACGAATGTTATGATATGGTTAAACCCGCCTTAAAGCATATACGATATCAATTCATATCCGAAGTCAAAAATGACACTATATTTGGCGATCCGACACAAATGCATCAGGTGCTATTTAATCTGATGACAAATGCTATACAGGCCATGGATGGAAAAGGTCATTTGAGTGTCAAAGTAATCCCGGGACCGCACCAATATCTTCGAATTTTAGTTTCCGATACCGGCCCCGGCATAGCAACCGAAAATATTGATAAAATTTTTGAACCCTACTTCAGCACCAAGCCCCAAGGGCTCGGCACGGGATTGGGCCTTGCGGTGGTACAAAGCATTATACGAAATCACCATGGGGCTATTCGTGTTCGCTCCACACCCGGGCAAGGCGCCACATTTGAAATTGATTTGCCTTTGCAAAAACTTAATACGGATCAACCTTCATGACGGATGGCCTCCGCCGGATTTAGCTTGGATGCTAAAGCGGCGGGATATGTACCAAAAATAATTCCCACCATCACAGCTATACCTGAGACGGTCAGCAATGTGCCCCACGTAACGGAGGCTTGAAACGGTGTTGTAGCCATGTGGCTGATGATCACAGCCAAAAGCATGGCGCCGAGATACCCTAAAATCATCCCCAAAACGCTCCCCAAAAACGATACCACTACCGATTCCGATAAAAACTGAACCAATATATCGCGGCGCTTGGCACCGGCCGCTTTGCGAACACCGATTTCCATCGTACGCTGCGTGACTGAGATTAACAGTACATTCATCACACCGATACCGCCGACAAGCACTGAAATGCCGACGATAAACCCCATCACAATCCGAAATACAAGAAACCCTTTGGCCATCTGATCAACCCGTGATTTATTACTGGCTACGATCAATGTATCTCCCGCACTGACAGGGTGCGTATGGAGATAATTTTGTATATGCTCTTGCAGCGGTATCACGTTTTCTATCTGTGGTGTTTCAAACAATCCGATCGGCGGGTACTCGGTAAGCTTCGCTGAATCCATAAGCGAAATAGGCAGTATTGCTTCGGCGGTAGTTTCACGCGCCGCCGTAATCCCGATAATGGTATAAGTTTGCGCGCCGATATGTATCGATTTGCCAATTAACGCAGGAATCAAAGACGAATCTTTCGCAGATTGAAAAGCAAGAAACCGATTGATGACCGCAAATTTCCTTTTACCGTAGATATCCTCTTCCGATAAAACCCGGCCGTCCAATAAAGAATCTGCCCTTAAAACCATGGCCGAACTAAAATTGATCTGAGCGCCTACCCATTTGGATGAATCTACTTTTACCTCTGCACCATAAGTGGAAACTAATTGCGCGGTATGGGACATACGCAGTGAACTTTTCAGCGAATCAAATACGACCGGAGACAGTATGGCCAGGTCCGTTTTACGCATACGAACGCCGTCTGATTTTTTAAACGGCTCGCTGCTCACGATGACCATGTTCATGGACGTAGTTTGCAGTATCTGTTTACGAACGGATGCCTCCATACCTTCGATGAGGGCCAGCACCATCACCAAGGACGCCACACCGATCACGATTCCCAAAACTGAAAGAAAGGTATGAAAAAAACGCGCCTTCACATTATGCATTGTAAACGAAACGGCGCTACGGAAATTTTCAAAAAATGTCATTCGCATAACAACCCGGTTTTTAAATCTGTTTTATGTGCATGGTATACGTTTTCAATTCAAAAAGTTTCCTTTCAAATTTTATGGCCATTCATCAGTTGTAGTTTCAAATTGCAAATCATCGTGAATGTCAATATAATCCGTCGTTAAAATTAATTATGTCCGCACACATCCTATGTGCGGATTCACGTTGGTCAACGGAGCAGTATGAGCACGCAGAAGCCTCTTTCGGGAACAGAACTCATGGACAAAATCGTATCGCTATGCAAGCGGCGCGGATTTATTTTTCAATCGTCGGAAATTTACGGCGGCCTCAACGGATGCTGGGATTACGGCCCACTCGGCGTCGAACTTCTGAAGAATTATAAAGATGCTTGGTGGAAGGCCATGACCTTTCGGGACGATATCGAAGGTTTGGATGCCGCTATACTTATGCATCCGCGCGTATGGGAAGCCTCCGGTCACGTGGAAAATTTTACCGATCCGATGGTGGATTGCAAAGAATGTAAAGCGCGTTTTCGTGAAGACCAGATCGAGGATTCGATGTGCGGCAATAAAGCCTATCAAGGCCGGAAAGCACATAAATGTATGGCCGAAGGAAAGTTTACCGAAGCGCGACAATTTAATCTGATGTTCAAAACCTACATCGGACCGCTCGAAGACTCCAGCGCGGTAGTTTACCTTCGCCCGGAAACGGCGCAAGGCATCTATGTCAATTTTCACAATGTCAAAGATTCTTCCCGCCAAAAAGTACCGTTTGGTATCGCACAGATCGGCAAAGCCTTCCGCAATGAGATCAACACCAAAAACTTTTTATTCCGTACGCGGGAATTCGAACAAATGGAAATGCAGTTTTTTGTGAAGCCCGGTACGGATATGGAATGGTTTAATACGTGGAAAGAAAACCGTAAACAATGGTACCTTTCGCTCGGCTTTACGGAAGACAAACTAAAATTTCACGCGCATGAAAAACTGGCGCATTATGCGGCGGCGGCTTTTGATATCGAATTTCTTTTCCCCTTCGGATGGGGCGAAATTGAAGGTATACACAACCGTACGGATTTTGATCTCAAGCGCCATCAGGAATATTGCGGTAAGAATCTGGATTATTTTGACGATACGACCAAAGAAAAATACTTGCCGTATGTGATAGAAACATCGGCCGGCGCTTCGCGCGGTGTCATGGCTTCGCTGGTCAATGCGTATGCCGAAGAAGAAGCACCTACCGGCGACGGTAAAACGGAAACCCGCGTCGTGATGAAGTTTCATCCCACACTCGCACCGGTCAAAGCCGCTATTTTGCCTTTGGTCAAAAAAGACGGTATGCCGGAAGTGTCTATGACTTTATATAATGAACTCAAGAAGCATTATAAGATATTTTACGATGAATCCGCCACCGTCGGAAAACGCTACCGCCGGCAAGATGAAATCGGTACGCCGTATTGTTTTACGATCGATAGCGAGACACTGCAAAATCAAACCGTCACCGTCCGTCACCGCGACAGCATGACGCAGGAACGTATTGCAATGGATCAGGTTCTGCGGTTTCTCCGAGATAACTTGAACACTTAAAAGCATTGTGTGAAATAATACCGCTGCATGAGGGCGCATATTTGTCTTTCTAAAAAACAAAGACATTCATTTATATGCGCTCTTTTGCAACATATACTTGATCGCGTCGCCGTTCACCGACTTCCCGCCACCATTCACCGAAATGCGTGCAACAAAATTTATTTTCCTATGTATGTTTATGGCGTAAACAAAAACAAGGAAAAAGCCATGTTCACGCATCACTCTCATGACATAAAAAGACACCTGATCTGGGGCGTTGCCCTGATCGCAATCGGTTTCGTCGTGTTATTAGACCGATTGCACGTGTATGACATCGGCCCGTTGTGGAAATTCTGGCCTGTATTTTTGATCGTAGGCGGTATCAGCGATTTACTCAGTTACAACAAGGCGCGTCGCATCGCCGATGGCGTGTTTTGGATATTAACCGGCGGTTGGTTGCTCGCGGTACAGTTTTATGCATGGGGATTGACCTATCGCAACAGTTGGCCGTTTTTATTGATCGCCTGGGGCGTCAGTAAAATCACGAGAAGTTTATTAAACAAATATTATTTCACACCACAAACTACGACACATTATGAAAACGGACTCTAAAATCCCCGGGCAGGTTATCCTCGGAGTTATCGCCATCGTTCTCGGCGTTTTATTTCTCCTGGACAACCTCCGAATTATAGAAGACTTCAGGCTTTCGCGTTTATGGCCGGTTATCTTTATTATTTTCGGCGTCCTCAAAATTCGCCAATCGCGTACCGTACCGAGTTATTTTGTCGGCAGCGTATTGATATTCGTGGGTACGATCATGATTCTCCACAGACTTGGGATCATCTATTTCAGTTGGCACACATGGTGGCCGGTTTTTATGATCCTCGCCGGCGGTGCTTTTATACTCAAAGGTTTTTATCGCCATCGTGGACAGGACGAAACGAACATACCGAAAGCCGATAATGAACACGTCGTACAAGCAACAGCGATTTTCGGTGGCAACTCACGTATCATTGCCAGTCAGGATTTTAAAGGCGGCGAAGTAACGGCCGTCATGGGCGGATGTGAGATAGATTTGCGTCATGCTTCCGTCGCCGATGAGGCGACGATCCACGTGTTTGCATTATTCGGCGGTATTGATATCAAAGTGCCGACGGACTGGGCGGTATTTCTCAACGGCACACCGATTCTCGGCGGCTTTGATGACAAAACACTGCATCCCGCCGCTCAAACCAAACGCTTGCACATCCAAGGATATGCCATCATGGGCGGCGTTGAGGTTCGAAACTAATGCATCCTGTACTCGGCAACATTCGCAGTCTTGCATGGTACGCTCTGGTGTGGCTTTTTGCGGGTGTCCTGATCGCAAAGCTGATTTATTTTACCGGACGCGGTGATTGGGCGCAAGCTTTTGCATTTGCGATACCGCTCACATTGGTTTACGGATTCATCAATCTTTCGGCGTATTATGTCAGCCGTTCCTCGCCGCTCGCATCGGATCGCCGGCTTCGTGTGGTGCTCACAGCGTTATTCAACGCCATGCTCACCGCTTGTTTTTGGCTGGCACTGGCGATGGGATGGAATGTTATCCTGCATGAATGGCAGACGGCCATTGTCATGGATACCGGCACGACCATGATCATGATCGTCGTCGGCACGGTCTTGTACCTACTCTCCATAGCAATTTATTATGTGATGATGATGGCGCGGCAGGCCGAACAAGCCAAACAAAATGAATTGCAAAGTGCTGTGCTTTCAAGGGATGCCGAGTTGCGGATGCTTCGTGCGCAAATTGATCCGCATTTTTTATTCAACAGTCTCAACTCCATCAGCGCTCTGACGCATAGCGATCCTGACGGCGCGCGACGCATGACGGTGGAACTGGCCGCCTTTTTTCGTCAGACCCTGGCCCTTGCACAAAAGCCGCTGATCACTTTGCGTGAGGAATGGAATCTGTGTGAACATTTTTTGTCTGTTGAAAAAGTTCGATTCGGCAATCGTTTGACCGTAGAAATGATGTTACCCGAGCAATTGTACGATATACTTTTACCGCCCATGCTGATACAACCTTTAGCGGAAAACGCCGTCAAACACGGCATCGCACAGTGTGTTGAGGGTGGTACGATTCGTATTCATGCATTAACCGATGGACCGTATGCCCATATCGTTATCGAAAATCCAATGGAGGATGAATCATCCTATTCCGAAGGAACACATATCGGTTTGGATAATATCCGTAAACGTATTCAAAACCAATATGGTCGCGACGCCCGGCTCACCACCGAAAAACAAAACCGCCTATTTGTCGCTAAATTATCAATACCTGTTTCGCCCGGAGAAGTGTCAGCATGAATACACCACAACTTCGCGTTATCATCGTGGATGATGAAGCACTGGCTCGTCAGTTGATACGCGAATACCTCGCTTCGCATACAGATATCTCCGTCATCGAAGAATGCGCCAATGGGTTTGAAGCCGTCAAAGCAATCACGGAGATTCATCCCGATTTGGTTTTTCTTGACATCCAGATGCCTAAACTCTCTGGATTTGAAGTGTTAGAGTTAACCCAACGAAAGCACGGTGTGATTTTTACGACGGCGTATGATCAATATGCATTGAAGGCTTTTGAAGTGCATGCATTGGATTATTTACTCAAGCCGTTTAGCCGTGAACGTTTTGATGCGGCACTTGCGCATGCACGGCAACATATACAAGACGCAATC
Organism: bacterium; assembly: GCA_013360215.1. Taxonomy (NCBI): domain Bacteria; species bacterium. The sequence continues at coordinate 9,551 of JABWCP010000010.1, forward strand.
ACATGGGAAGTTCCGTCGTCATTGACGTCGGATAAAAAAACAGAGCGTATTCTCATTCGCGATGGCGTACAGGTGCATGTGATACCCGTAACACAAATAGATTATATTGAAGCGCAGGACGACTACATTGCAATTTACACTGCCGGCAAGTGTTATCTTAAAACACAAACGTTGGCCGATATAGAGAAACAACTTGATCCGTCACGTTTTGTACGCATTCACCGTTCGTACATCGTCCATGTCGAACGTATTGCCCGAATAGAACTCTACGCCAAAGACAGCCGAACGGCAATTTTACGCGATGGCAAACAAATACCGATCAGTCGCTCCGGATATGATCATATCAAGCAGCTATTATGATTTGCATCGAATTATTGCAATTTTAAGTAATTTTACTGACTTTGGTTTCGTTTGAATAAAACATCACCGTCTATACAAAAACATAATTATGGCATCTGAAGCAGAAAAAGTAGATTTATCTTCGCTCCGTATTCAACGCGAGCCTATGAAATTTGATCCAGAAGACAAACGCTCCTCCGGTAGTTTAGTCAAATGGGCGCTGATCGTCATTGGCGTCGTAGCCATCGGGTTTATCGGCTATGTATCGCGCAATATGTTCAAATCAACACCGGTCGTGCAATTGACCACCGTAGCATTTGTAGCACAGGGCAGCGGTGGCGGCGTTCTGACGGCAAGCGGCTATATCGTGCCGCAGCGCAAAGCGTCCGTCGCTTCCAAGGGCACCGGTCGTTTAGTGTTTCTTGGCGTCGAAGAAGGCGACCGCGTCCAATCGGGTCAGGTCATTGCACGTTTGGAAAACAATGATATCCAAGCCGGACTCGAACAAGCCCGCGCCAATTTGCTCGTCGGTCAAGCGCAGGTCGAACAAACTGAAGCCGATCTGGAACGCGTGAAACGCAACTATGAACGAAATGAAACATTACTCAAAAGCAATGTCATTACCGATGCAGATTTTGAAATCGTTCGCGCCGAGTACCGTTCCGCACAGGCACGCGTGAATTCGGCCAAAGCCGGCGTAGCCGCGCTTCAAGCCGGGATCCATGCGACGGAAGTGGAATTGGAAAATACGATTATTCGTGCCCCGTTTGATGCAACGGTGCTTACCAAAAATGCCGACGTCGGTGAAATCGTAGCGCCGTTTGCGGCCGGAGCCAATTCCCGCGGCAATGTTGTGACACTGGCTGATATGAGTTCGTTGATGCTCGAAGCCGATGTTTCTGAATCCAACATCGAGCGCGTAAAAATCAAACAGCCTTGCGAAATCACGCTGGACGCGCTTCCGGAAAAGCGTTACCGCGGTGAAGTTTGGAAAGTCGTTCCGACGGCCGATCGTTCCAAAGCTACGATTTTGACCAAAATACGATTTATTGATATTGACAATCGTGTTTTACCTGAGATGAGTGCTAAAGTCAATTTTCTCACCGAAGCGATCAGCGACAGCGCGATGCAAGCCAAACCCAAACTGATGGTCAACACCTCCGCCGTCGTCGAACGAAACGGGCGTAAAGTCGCATTGAGTGTGGTCAGCGGAAAAATCCGCGCGATCCCCGTAATGACCGGTGAGCGTAACGGAAATAAAACCGAAATCGTAAACGGTCTCACGGCCGGCGATAAAGTCATTGACAATCCCACCGCCGATCTGAACGACGGCGACACCGTAACAACAGAACAAAAATAAAACATACATTATTCACTAAACCCGAGAACCAATTATGCCCGGATTAGTAGAAATTCAAAACGTAAGCAAAGCGTACCAACGCGGCAGCATGAGTATTCCTGTGCTGCAAAACATCAATCTTTCCATTGCCGACGGCGATTTCATGGCGCTGATGGGACCTTCCGGTTCCGGTAAATCCACGCTGCTCAATCTGATCGCCGGTATTGATAAACCGACGCAAGGATCTATCATCGTCGGCGGTACGGACGTCGCTTCGCTCAGCGAATCGGCTTTAGCTAAGTGGCGTTCCTATCACGTGGGATTCATTTTTCAGTTTTACAATCTTATGCCTGTCCTCACGGCCTATGAAAATGTGGAACTGCCGTTGCATCTGACCAATCTTTCTAAAAAAGAACGGGATGAACGTATTCAAAAAGTGCTCACCATCGTCGGTTTAGGCGATCGCATGAAACACTATCCCAATCAGCTTTCCGGCGGTCAGCAACAGCGTGTGGCCATTGCCCGCGCGATCGTCACCGATCCTACGCTGATCGTAGCCGACGAACCGACCGGCGATCTGGACCGCACTTCGGCCGAAGAAATCATGACGCTCATGACGCGCCTCAATCAGGAACTGGGTAAAACGATCGTCATGGTGACGCACGATCCGCACGCTGCCGAAAAAGCCAAAACCCAGCGCCACCTCGATAAAGGTACGTTGAGTTAAATCACTTAAACCTTCGACATCCAAAACGGACATAAATATATGCTCTTCAAAATGATGTTACGAAATGCGTTGCGCCACAAGCTGCGTACGATACTGACGATACTCGGTATCGCTATCGCCGTAGGCGCGTTTGGCCTTTTGCGAACGGTCATTACCTCATGGTATGCCGCCGTCGAAGCCGCCGCCGTGGATCGCCTTATCACACGGCAAGCCGTATCGTTTATTTTTCCTTTGCCTTACGCGTATCGTGATCAGATACTCAAAGTACCCGGCGTGGAAAAAGTCGGATATTTCAATTGGTTCCAAGGCGTATACAAAGATAAATCGGAATTTTTCCCGCGCATGGCCTGTGATCCGGAAACGATATTTGATGTATATCCCGAGTTCCTCGTCACACCGGAGGAAAAAGCCGCATTTCAAAAAGAACGCAACGCGTGCGTCGTCGGCGCGGACATTGCCAAAAAGCATAATCTGAAAATTGGCGATGTAATGAGTATCGAGGGCGATATTTATCCGGGGCGATGGGAATTTGTAATACGAGCGATTTATCAACCTAAAACGCCCGCGATTGACGCCACGCAAATGTTTTTTCATTGGACGTATCTCGACGAACGCATGAAACAAGATATGCCCGGGCGCGAAGGCAACGTCGGGTGGTACGCCGTCAAAATCAAAGACCCTAGCGAATCGGCCGCGGTATCCGAGGCGATTGATGCGATTTTCAAAAATTCCAACGCGGAAACCAAAACCGAAACCGAACGTGCTTTCAATCAAGGTTTTATCGGTGCGTACGGCGCCATCATCAACGGCATCAATATTATGGCGTTCATGATCATAGGGATCATCCTTTTGGTGTTAGCCAATACGATGATCATGTCGGCACGCGAACGTAACCGCGAATACGCCGTAATGAAAACACTCGGATTCACGGGCAAACACATTTTCGGCGTCGTGACCGGCGAATCAATTATTATCGGCATTCTCGGCGGTATAGCCGGTTATGCGGTCACGTTGTTCTTTGTCGGCGCCTTTTCCGTTGCGGTTCCAAAAAACTTCTTCCCTGTTTTTATTTTAGCGGATATTACGGTGATTCAGGAATTCTCGTTTGCAGTGATCGTAGGTATCCTCGCGGGTATTATCCCCGTTGTTCAGGCGATTAAAACGGATATCGTGGACGGTTTACGCTACGTCGGATAACAATAGCAATTGTGGATTGAATATAAAGGAAACTATCATGGTACCTATCAAATATATCGCCGGCGGTTTTAAACGCAGAGCTTTGACAACCTTCATCACGATTGCCGGTATCGCACTCGTCGTATTTGTTTATACGGCTGTTCTTATGATGTCATATGGTGTTGAAAAAACACTCGCTTCCGGCGGTTCCGAACGAAACGCCGTCATCGCACGCAAATCCTCGCAAGGCGAAATCTCAAGTATTCTCGATGGCGAAACGATCAATGTCATCATGACGCTGCCCCAAATCGCCAAAGGCGCCGACGGTAAACCGTTGGCTTCGGCCGAACCGGTCGTCGTGATCAATCTTGATCGCGTTGGCGGCGGTATCAGCAATATAACCGTTCGCGGAGTCGAACCGACAGCCATAACTTTGCGACCCAATATCCGCATCACGGAAGGCCGTATGTTTAATACAGGTTCGCGTGAAGTGATCGTGGGTACCTCCGTAACGGAGCGTTTTATCGGTGCACGTATGGGTGATAAGATCAAGTTTGCCAATGACTACTGGACTATTGTCGGTATAATGGATGCAAAAGGCAGCGCCTTCGAATCGGAAGTTTGGGGCGATGCCCGACAATTGCAAGCCGCATTCAATCGCGGCAATTCGGCTTCTACGATGAATGTTCGTATGGCGGACGGAGTAACAATCGAAGAATTTAAACAGGCTTTTGAAAACGATAAACGCCTGTCGCAGTTTGAACCTAAGACCGAAGTAAAATTTTACAAAGAACAATCCGAAGCGTTGGCCACATTTATCGTCGTGCTCGGAACTGCCATCACAATCATTTTTAGTTTCGGCGCCGTGATCGGAGCGATTATTACAATGTACACGGCCGTGGCTAACCGCATCACGGAAATCGGTACGTTACGTGCGCTCGGATTTCGCCGTCGCAGTGTTCTGGGAAGCTTTTTACTTGAAACGATTTTTATCTCTTTGTCCGGCGGCGTGATCGGTGTGATCATCGCCTCCTTTTTGCAGTTTTTCAAGATTTCAACGATGAATTTTAATTCATTTTCTGAGTTAGCTTTTTCGTTTTCGTTATCGCCGGGCATTATCATCAATGCATTGATTTTTTCGACGATCATGGGTTTGATCGGTGGTTTTTTCCCGTCCATCCGCGCGGCACGTCTCAAAATCGTGGATGCATTGCGTAACGCATAATTTTTTGAAAATATTTTGTAAGAGTTATCTTGTTTTGTGAACAATGAAGATACAACAACAGTATACTAACAACTAGAAAGGAGTTTGTTATGTATCTTCATCGTATCTTTTTTGTGGCGGCTTTTTTACTTTTTGCAGTTTTTGGCTGCTATCGTGATCCTGGGGACGGGTCATCGCAACTTCCTCCATCGGGACCGCGATGGATCGAAGCAAACCTTTGGCGCATGGTGCTTCAACCGGACGGCCGGTGGGGTTATGATGTCACGGATGATGATCACGACGGTAATAGTAGTGGCGCCGAATTTCCAAAAAACTCAGGAAACTACGGTCTCTATGCGGGCGGATTGATGGTCGGCGCATACAAAGACGGAGCACCGGTGGTTTTGGATATGAATTGGACAACCGAATTTACCGCTGGCAGAATTACCAATACTACGCCAACGTCGGTAGATCAACTGGAATATTCATCCGAAGACAATGCCCGTACTTATTTCATTACTTCCACCTCTCACCATGATTCTCCTGATCTACAAAACTGGCCTTCGGATTATGGCGGTCCTTGGGACAGTATATTATCAAAACCGACGTTAGTCTCCGATTTAGACACATGGGCTTCGGGTCACGATCTCCTTGCCGACTCTCTGAGCAATGAGGCGGGACAATCTTCCTTAGGTATTGAAGTACGTCGCATGACTTATTCCAAAACAGGTGCTTCCTGGGAAAACGCAACATTGATTCGTTTCCAAGTAGTTAATAAATCCGATCAAAATTACACCAATGCTTACCTTTCCTGGTGGGTTGACCATAATCTGGGTTCAACGGTAACCAATGATGCCGTTGGTACAGATACAGTGCGCAATTTAGTTTATACATACAATCTCTCACCCGATGTCACATCCACCGGTAAACAGTATGCCGTCGGACACACGCTTTTGTACTTTAGTTCGAGCGGAATAAATTCAAAATGGAATTCCACATACGCCTACTATAACGGAAATGACCCCGTCGGACAAACCGAAAAATACCGAATACAACAAGGCGGGATCAACCATAACAGCGGATTTTCTTTGGACAGTACAGTAACCGGAAGCGTAGGGGGAAGGTACGTTTATCCCGGCGATCCTGTTACGGGCACCGGCACTTTGTGCACACAGGGACGCAATGGGCGCCTTATAGGTAACGTCGGACCTTTTACACTTGAGTCGGGCAAGGTTTATGATATCGTCGTTGCCGTGATCGGCGGCGAAGGTACCGATCGTCTCAATGCCATTTCAGATTTAAAAACCAAATCCGATTTTATCCGAAGTGCATTTACGACTATATCTCCCAATATGAAATTGAAGTGATGTTGATTTAGTCATAAAATTTTCGACAAAAACCTTTGTAGCAACTAATATCCTTGATTATCGCCGAACAAATAGTGATGTTTGTTCCATCAAAGCGATAATCAGGGATATTTTTTTATGCAACTGGATGGTACATGGCAGATGGTTTCTGCGGAATTAGCCGGCGGTGCTTTTGAAGACGAAGATGTCAAGGATATGCGACTTATCATCAAAGGTAATACCTACGAATCGCACGTCGGAAAAGATTGCGATAAAGGCGTATTGCGTATTTTTCATTATGACCGACCGATGGGACTGGATGTCATCGGCACCGACGGACCCAACGCCGGGCGCACCATTTTCGCTATATTCGAAGTATCAAAGGAATCTCTCACGATATGTTACCAACTTGAGGGCAGTGCACGCCCTTTGCATTTTGAGACCAAACCCGGCACCATGTTGTTTTTAGTGCGCTACAAACGAACCGCCTGAAACGCATCCCCTAATGAACGAGCACACCCAGACACACACTTACATTGCTAAAACTTTTTTCGGCCTTGAACCTGTTTTATCGGACGAATTAAAAAACATCGGCGCCACACAAATCAAAACTTTAAACCGCGCCGTATCTTTTAGCGCCAGCGAAGAAATAATGTACAAAGCCAATCTATGGCTGCGCACCGCGCTTCGTATCATCAAACCGATTCATGAGTTTAAAGCGATCAACGAAGAACAACTTTACCGCCATACGCAAAAAATGGATTGGTCGCAGTTCCTCGAACCCAAAGACACGTTCGTTATTGATAGTACGGCCCATTCCAAATTTTTGACGCATTCGCATTATGCCGCTTTGAAAGTCAAAGACGCCATCGTAGATCAGTTGCGCGATCAATTCGGCGAACGCCCGTCTATTAACGCGGAGAACCCCACACTGCGCATCAATCTCCACATCGCTCACGATGATGTTACTATCGGGTTAGATGCTTCGGGAAATTCACTTCACAAGCGCGGTTACCGCACCGGTACTAATGAAGCTCCTCTCAATGAAATTCTGGCCGCAGGAATGATACTTTTATCCGGATGGGATCGCCGAGCGCCGCTGCTTGACCCAATGTGCGGATCAGGTACGATCCCAATCGAAGCCGCTATGATTGCGCTCAATGTGCCGCCGGGTCATCTGCGTACTTCATTTGGTTTTTTTACATGGAAAGATTTTGATCCGACATTATGGAAAAAAGTTCGAACCGATGCCGAAGCGCAGCGAGTCAGAAATTCCGATGTACGTATTTTCGGCTCAGATATTGATCGCGGTATTTTGGATAAAACAAGACAGAATATCGTCAATGCGAAAATGGATGCGCACATTTCCATAGCGCCCAAATCCTTTTCGGATGTAACACCGCCCGCCACACCGGGTATGATCATAACCAATCCCCCTTACGGGGAACGCCTTAAGCCTGCCGATTTGCAAACGCTTTATAAAATGATCGGCGACGTACTGAAAAAGAATTTTGCCGGTTGGGATGCCTGGGTCATCAGCGGCAATAAGGATGCGCTTAAACAACTCGGATTGCATCCATCTAAAAAACTTACCTTATACAATGGCGCTTTAGAATGCCGCTTTCAGAAATTTGCTATGTACCGCGGCAGCATTAAACAAAAACATCAGACACCAAACGACGAAAATTAACCTTGTTTAACACACCGGGTTTGATATAAATTTCCGCACCGTTCAATCATTCGCGTTTCAACGTTTAACAATTTTTCAATCATGGGAGCCTTATCATGAAAAAGATCGGCATTCTTTTCGGTATGGAAAACACGTTTCCGCAGGCCTTTGTGGGCCGCGTTAATTCCAAAAAAGAAAAAGGCATCACGGCCGAACTTGTTTCGATTGATAAAGTCATTCAGGGCGAACCGTGCGGATATGACGTAATCATCGATCGTATATCGCAAGATATTCCTTTTTATCGCGGTTACTTAAAAAACGCCGCGCTCAGCGGGACGGCCGTGATCAATAACCCTTTTTGGTGGAGCGCAGATGAGAAGTTTTTCAATAATGCGCTTTCGATCAAAGTCGGCGTACCGGTGCCTAAAACTGTGCTTTTACCATCCAATCAGCATCCACCCGATACGACGGCACAATCCATGCGCAATTTGGCCTATCCTCTGGATTGGGAAGGTATTTTCAAATATGTCGGATTCCCGGCCTATTTCAAACCCTTTGCCGGCGGCGGTTGGAAAAATGTGTACAAACTCAATAATCCTGAGGAATTTTTCAAAGCTTACAATGAGACCGGTACGCTTGTGATGATGCTTCAGGAGGAAATTATTTTTACGGAATATTTCCGTTGTTACTGTTTGGACGGAAAGGATGTGCATGTCATGCAATACGATCCGCGGCAACCGCATCACGCACGATATGTCAAAGGTCCGAAAACTGATGCCGTAAAAAAACTCGAAGCTACCGTCGTAGATTATGTATTGCGACTCAATCAGGCTTTGGGATATGATTTTAATACTGTGGAATTGGCTGTACGCGACGGGATTCCCTATGCGATTGATTTTTGCAACCCCGCGCCGGATGCTGATCTCAAGTCGGTAGGCGAAGATAATTTCGAATGGATTGTCGAACATGCGGCACAGATGGCGATTGAGCGGGCAAAAAATCACAAACCGGATCAAAACAATCTCACTTGGGGTACTTTTGTGAAATCTTTTGCAGCCGATAAACCGTTGATTTCTAGATCGCAACCGAAATCAAAGAAAAAATGATCCTTAGTTCATCATCAAAAGGAGATTCAGCCATGAAAGGCAAAGGTCGTATTTTATACTTCATTTTATTTTTTTGTGTGACAACTCTGTCTGCACAACAATCTGGAAGATTTGGTCTTGGTGTTATGGCGGGTGATCCGACCGGCTTGAGCGGTAAATACTGGACATCGTCATCCACAGCGTTTCAAGGAGCGGCTGCTTGGAGTGTTGTTGGAAACGACAAGAATCATATGATCGCTCAGATTGATTTTACAAAACATAATTTTTCGATTTTTAATGTCTCAAAAGGCCGGTTACCTTTTTATTTTGGACTTGGTGGATACGTTGTTTTTGCAGATAAATTAGGCATTGGTGCTCGTGTACCGATTGGTATAGACTATATTTTTGCAGATCAAAAGCTTGACATATTTCTTGAAATCGCACCGACACTTAACTTGATACCATCCACCTCGTTTACCGCCAATGGCGGGGTTGGGATACGTTATTGGTTTTAAAAGACACCTAAGTCATAAGACTAAAATTCTCCGTCTTCTGTAAAAAGGCAAATTTTTATTTTTTAGAAAAAAGAAACCCCGCGCATCTTGGAATGCCGGGGTTTATATCTGAGGCCTTGGCAATTTGATGGACTGTCCCATAGATCCACCTATCGCCTGTGGGTAATGAGGAGCGTTATTGATTGGGCCGCTGAGGTCCTTCATTGGAGATAGGGCGCTTTTGCGGTTTTGGCGTTAACTTTGAATTTGTCGGTTTCATAGCCCTACTCCTTTCTCTGTTGATTTTACTTTCTCTTTACGCGGAATCTCGCGCATTGTTTCGCCGACGGGTGTATTGATCGGCATACTTTGCAAGTCAACGCGCTTCTCCCAACAATCTACATGGTAATACGATAATTGGATGTGTCCGGTATCACGTCGGTTTAATTTTTTTTTTCTTTTTCATATCCGTATCACCTTTGCTATTTGCTTTATGTATTAGCATAGAGTGTGCCAGGTATATGAAAAATTATAACAACATGTTTTTTATGAAATGCGATATGCGCTCTGCAGCAAAAAAACTGTTATAAGTCGAATATTTAATATTGCAGTGTAGTTTTTTCACTACACTTCAAAATCAGAAACCTGAAAATTCAATCCGTATTCCGATACGTTATATGTGCGCTCCGTCACATCATAGATCAAATACGAATGGCTCTTTCTAAACTCGGTTCTAACGAAATAAAAGTCTCAGTACGCTCAACGCCTTCGATAGTCTGAATTTTATCGTTTAGTACATCTCTGAGATGACGCGTGTCCCGGCAATAGAGTTTGGCCAAAATATTATAATTACCTGTCGTGTAGTGGAGTTCGGTTATTTCCGGAATAGCCTCAAGCTGCTTCACCACTTTTTTATACAACGAGCCTTTTTCAAGAAAAATTCCGAGAAACGCGCACAGATCATAGCCCAACATGGACGGGTCAACACGCAGCTTAGACCCTATCACAACACCGGCTGCTTCCAATTTTCGCATTCGAACGTGTACTGTCCCGGAAGAAGTGTGAACTTTTTCAGCAATTTCTGTGTAGGGCATCTGGGCATTTTCCATCAAAAGATTTAATATCTTTCGATCCAGTTCATCAAAATCGGTAATTTTAGTGGTCTTTTCGTGCATAATTTTACAAAAAATTAAACAAAATAATTAATTTTATACAATATATGTAATAATATTCAAATTTCAATATATTATTTGTAATAATAAATAACTTGTATTATATTATTTACGATAATAATAGATTATTTTTGTACTTTTTATAATTCAACTATTGTAGGGTGATGAAACAGGCAGCCATACCGTCCGGTCTCGACGGTGGAGAATTTGGGATAAATTCCGATTACCGGGACTAACTACTCCGTGGAGGTTCGACTCCTTCCCCTACAGCTCGTACACCACCATAATAAAAAACTGTTCCGCCGGTCACGGAACAGTTTTTTATTATTAACTTTTGGGGTTAATTAGAATTAAAAAACAAGTTGTGCATGAAGAGCCAGAGTGCGTGATTTAGGGTCATACGAGGGACTCGCTGATAATTCAAATTTTTTGTTATAATCATGGACAGATTGTGGTAAAGTAAAAATGCTATACAAAGCTCCGATCGTATAAATAATGAACCCGCCTGTTATTTTTGCGCCGCCGTCACCTCGACTGTCATTACCTTCGTCATCAAACCAATCATCTTGAAGCGCATCCGCAACACCACTATAAAACAAAGCAGTACCAGCGGTGCGAATACCAACACCTAGAAGACCGCGCCCAAAATCTTGTGCATAAAAATTACCCATCGAAGGTCCAATTAAAAAACCGTAGCCCACTGCAAAGCTTCCGGCCGTCTCATACGTGTCTAATTTGTTAAGTATGTATCCTCCGGCAACAACAGGTAATACGGTATGTCCGGCGCTCTATAAAAAAGCTTCTGTAGCATTTTTTTTGGAATGAAGCGATGTTTTTCTATTCATTTGTGGATACGAAGCATTCAATCCGCGTTTAATAATCACACTACGTGATGAATCTGCTGGCATAGCCCAAAGATTTAAGCCGAAAAAATAGCTGATAAAAACGATGATTTTCATGTTAATAATTCTCCGATAAAGAGTTTAAATGCGTCTGATTTGTGTAAGACAAACCCTATGCCGAAAAATCGATTAAATAAAACAAGGAGGGAGATGGAAAATAATTTTACAATCGAGTAAAACTGTATCTAGTATTCACAGACGCAATAAAAAGATGGCACGTTAGCCGATACGATAAACAGTAACACTTCTTTCGTCGGCGTCGGTAATGGTCAGGAGTTTATTATCTTTGGAGAGTTCAAGCGACCGTACCATATGAAAGCGTGTTGCCAAATCAAGTCGGACTTCACCCGTTGCAAGCTCGATCATTTTAACGTTACCATTTCCTGCTATAAGCACATAATTAGAATCTGCGCTGAATATCCCCGCGGGCTCTCCGAATATAATTCTTTGCCCATAATATTTTTCTTCATTGCTCCAGCGATCGTAAACGCGAACCGCTCCGTTATAAATTTGCGCTAGATAACGTCCATTGGGGCTGAGTTTTATTTTATCAGGACGCTTTGCAAGCAACGTATCTACGATCCGACCGGTTTTAATTTCCGTTATGGTAATTTTCTTTTGATCATGATGATACATCGCGATGAGATGCGGCGTAATATCCATAGTCCACAAAGGACGTTCTTCCGGCGCATTGAGTTTTGCAAACTGTTGTCTGTACGGCCAGGATTGGACAATCAGCGCCCAATCGTCACCTTCCGTTTGCGTTTTTGCCTTTGCAAAACCTTGCGATGAAGGAAGTACTATAGAAAGCGAATCCGCATTTTCTTCTTTGTACAAAACTTCCCAGGTCTTAGTATCCCAGATTTCACGCCCCGCTGATGTTTCCAATGCGATATGATGACCATCGGCAGCATAACATACACGACGCAATCCGCTATCCATATTCATTTTGGTTTCGATACGCCACGAAATCGTATTGTACACCACCAGCGACGAATCGTCATACACAAGGACATAGTCTCCGTCCGGGCTGATCACCGAACGTACCGGCAGATCGGATAATGTTATCGTCTGCGCGGGTATAGCATTTAACAATGGAGTCTCTGGCCAAAACGATTCCATCAAATATCCGTATAGCGGGGCTAGAAAAAATAAAAATAAAAAAACACCACCTACCGTGAGCCCAAGCATTCTGCGCATCGAATGAGTCATAAGAATAACATTATATGAAGTTTTTTTGTACGGCGTGCCGCATGTGCGGACGTTGCGTTTTTAATACACTTTTATTTTCATACAAAATACCGAACCGCCGGATTTTATAAATTCCGAAGTATCTACACCGATAACTCTTTTGCCCAGCTTTTCCAATGCATGTATCGTTTCCACACACGTGCCCTGAATAAATACAATTTCTCCGTCCGGTGAAAATGCATTGCATGCAAAATTAGGCGCATATGCTTCTTCTTTACTCACGTCAATAATAGTTTTAAAGAATAGCCGCAGGATGGCCATGCCATGATCACCGACACCGGGCGGATAAACGAGGCATACATCTTTATCTATGATCGCCAATGTTGTATTGAGATGATAAAAATCCGGATGTTTCAACTCGATCCCAACCACCGGCCCATCGGTAATACGCGCCACTTGCTCCAACGCCAGCAAATCGGTGCGGTGATGCGTTGTACTTCCAAAGCCTGAAATGATCAGATGTTTTTCGGGAAACCACAACGCGTCACCGTTGGACTCGAAACAGCCGCCTTTCAATTCGTGAATCATGTAGCCTTGTTTGCGATACCATGATTGGAAGTACGGCACTTCCCCTTTGCGCTTATCTTTACGCATATTACTCATGATCACCGCGGGTTTTTCCTGATGGCGATCCCAAAAAGGAAAACTTTGATTGGCCGAAAAAACCATATCCTCAAGCCCTACTTCACCGCGTATTGTATGTACACGATACCCAAGAGCTTCGTATAAAAAACGAATATTGGTCCACTGCTGAAACGCGAGCGGGCGATCCACCTGATTCATTTGACCGGCGGTATCGGTCATAAAATTATTAATCGCTTCGGTCACATTAAAATGGTCAGGGGAGCACATCAAAAGTTTTTCAGGTTCCGGACGTTCCGGAATATCGGCAAGACGGAAATCAATAGACTCCGCGTTGGTATATACTTTGTTCATATCATCAAAACTAGTTTAGTTGTAGATAAGATCATAGATCATCCGTAAGTCCCACGTTATTCGATATTTTCACTTTTCATCATTGCCAACCCGAGCTCACGTAGTGCTTCGATAATTGGAACAACCGTGCGGCCTTTATTCGTAAGGCTGTATTCGACGCGTGGCGGCACCTCGGGAAACACTTCGCGACAAATTAAACCATCAGCTTCCATTTCATCCAGTTGTTCACTCAGCATTTTGTGGGTTATTTTTTTTAAATCACGTTTTAACTCGCCGTAGCGCCATACGCGGTCTTTGAGACGCCAAAGAATCGGAATCTTCCATTTTCCGCCGATTTTCCCAAGCGCAAATTCTACCGGATTATTATACCGTTTCCCGTTGGCTGTAAATTCGGGCATGATTTTTTTTGGATACGTAAGTAAAACAATAACACCAATACTCACTCAAAAGTGCGTATCACACCCAAAGGTGCGTTCTTGACGAACGAAAGTTAGCTATTATATTTATCGAGTACAAAACATTTTTATAGTCAACAAAATGCACGAGGAGTCTATAATGAGAGTATTTTGGATCGCCGTATTGATCAATACCGTTTGTGTTTTCGGTCAGCATGATCCCAACACATCGTCACCTAAAAAACGCATACTAATGGTCGCGGCAAATTCTTCGGTATCGGCACAAACCGGATGGCCGATCGGCGTGTGGGCGGCCGAGATCACGCATCCGTACTTAGCTTTCATCGAAGCCGGTTACGAAGTTGAAATCGTCAGCCCTAACGGCGGTAAAATTGAATTTGACAATTACAGTGATCCGCGCGATCCGAGCGGCTATTCGGCGCACGATATGATCAGCATGGGTTTTATTCATACGCCATCGCGCATGGTCCTGTTAGAAAAAACCCGTCGTTTGGATGAAATAAATGAAAAAAACTACGATGCGATCTTCGTATGCGGCGGCCAATCACCCATGTATACATTTATAGACAACACTAAACTGCATACTCTGTTTGCCAAATTTTACGAATCCGGTAAACCGTCGGCGGCAATATGCCACGGTACGTGCATCTTACTTAAGGCTAAATTAAGCAACGGTCAATATCTGGTCGAAGAAAAAACATGGACCGGGTTTGCAAACAGCGAAGAAGATTTTGCCGACAAAGCGGTGGGTAAAAAAATTCAACCATTTCGTATTGAAAGCGAGGCCGGAAAAATGAATAACACCAATTTTATCACTCACAATGCGTTCCTCCCTTTTGCCATTCGCGACGGGCATCTTATCACCGGCCAGCAACAAAACAGCGGCACGGAAGCTGCAAAATTAGTCATCGAAATGCTTGGCCACTAATACCTGTGAGTACATTATGTTATTTTCCAAAACACGAACCGAAGCCCTCAGTGACGGCGTTTTTGCTATCGTCATTACATTGCTCGTACTTGAAATCAAAGTGCCGGATATGCATGCATCCGGTCAATCGCTAACCCATGCGTTAGTCGGCCTGCTACCCAAAATTATCAGTTGGGTTATTAGTTTTGCCGTGGTGATGATTTTCTGGATCAATCATCACCGGTTATTTCACAGTCTTACATCGGTCGATGCACGTTGCATGGGTCTTAACGGAATTTTTCTGATGGGATTATCTTTTATTCCATTTCCGACCGCGCTGATGGGCGAATACATTCATGAGGCATTAGCCGTCAGTCTTTTTGGATGGATCATGGCGCTTACAGCCGGAGTATTGCCTATTCTTCGAAGTTATGCATCCAAAGCAGACCTGTTTGATCCAATGCACGATAAACAAACCATTAAGACATATAACCGGCGTTCATATATACTTGGCAGCGGAGCTTATGCCGTCGCGGCCTTGCTTGCCTGGATAGAACCTATTATCGCGATTGTTTTATACGCCGTGATTGCGATGTATTTTATTCGCCCCAAACATCGCCATTTAAAACAAGTATGATTTGCGTTGCACGTAATAGGCGACGATCCGTATACTATGCCAACTTAGATCAAACAAGGAGAAATAGTTATGCCGTTGATTAAACGTTCAGCACAAGCCCATTGGGCAGGCACAGGCAAAGAAGGTAAAGGCGATCTGTCCACGCAAAGCACCGTACTGAATAAAACACAATATTCGTTTGGGACGCGCTTTGAAAACGGCGTTGGCACCAATCCGGAAGAATTGATCGGCGCGGCGCATGCGGGTTGTTTTACGATGAAGCTAAGTTTTGTATTAAACGCTATGGGATTAACTGCCGAAGCCCTCGACACTAAAGCTACCGTTTCTTTTGAGGACGGTGTGGTAACGCAGGTACATCTTGATCTTACCGGTAAAGTGCCCGGCTGCACAGCGGAAAAGTTTCAAGAAGCCGCCAATGATGCAAAAGCCAACTGCCCGATATCCAAATTACTGAATACCAAAATCACTTTGGATGCAAAATTGGTTTAACTCGAAACAATATGAATGTATAAAACCACGCTTCGGCGTGGTTTTTTTATTTGCCCATCCAGTTTTTAAAATCGGCCGCGTTTTCCTGGCTCACGATAATATCCTCCGATGTACCAGGCTGCAATTCAACTTTGATTTTTCCTTTTTCGTACGGCTTAAACCGAACTATCGCCGAAATACGTGCAATATACTTTCGATTGAGTCTGAAAAAGGTTTGTTTATCCAAAGCCGCTTCCAAGTCTGCCAACGGTTTATCAACGATAAATTTTTTACCACGAACGTCAACCAAAAAAACCATTTTATGTGCGGTGAAAAAATAAGCTACATCATTTATAGGTACCGCGATAAAATCCGTTCCTTTCTGAACGACGATGCGTTGCAAGGAAGGCTCGGAAGAGCGACTCATCTGTGCCAGTAGATCGGAGAGACTGCCGGTGAAATGTTGCCGAAGCCGCACGTATTTATCAAGCGCGTGAAACAGTTTCGGTTTTTGTATCGGTTTGAGAAGATAATCTATAGAGTTAAATTCGAATGCTTTGATCAAATATTCATCAAATGCCGTTGTAAAAATGATCGGCGCATGGATCGCCGTATCCTTGAAAATTTCCAGCGATAATCCGTCATTGAGCTGAATATCCGCCAATATCACGTCGGGTGCGTTATGTTTTGCAAACCAACCCCGTGCTTCTTTTACACTGTAGAGTGTCGCTACGATACGAATCGCCGGATCGTAATCATGCACCATCGCTACCAACCGTTCACCCGCAGGTTTTTCGTCTTCGATAATCAGTACATTCATATAACATGGATCGTTTAGTACGGCACTGCATGTGCACCGGTCATCAGTACAGGCAGGTGAACCGTGAAATTTTCGATGCTTTCTTCAATATAGATCGTTTGTCCGATGATCAATTTGTAACGTTCATTAAGATTTTCAAGCCCGGTGCGCGACGAATTTTTGACCTGAACTTTTTTTCTTATCGGATTGTTCACTACGACCGCTTGGTCGGATACCCGAATCGTGATAGCCATCGGGTGCTGATCGGAAAACGTGTTATGTTTGATCGCATTCTCCAATAGAATTTGAAGTGATATCGGCGGAATCAGCACATTATCCGGAGAAACACTATCCTCCGCAATATACAAACCGATACTTTCACCAAAACGAATCTTCAGTAGCGAAAAATATTTTTCAGCAAAAGAGAGCTCCTCACTGAGTAAGACCAAATTACGATTGCGGTTATATAAAATATAACGAAAAACCTCCGCAAGGTTGTCGTTAAACATACGCGCTTTGGGCGGATCCTGTTCGATCAGGTGCGAAAGCGTATTAAGCGAATTGAACATGAAATGCGGATCAATCTGATTTTTCAATGCTTCTAATTCCGCCTGTGCTTTGGCCTTTTCAAGCGCCTCACTTTTGGTTTTATCAGTTTCCCATGATTTGATAAGAAAGACGGTTTCATATGTATGCGTTATAAATACCACACACACCACGCATAGCGCTGTCGCTTTGAAAATCACGTCCCAATCCGCACTGCGGTGCTGCGCAAAAACATACCAAGCCGTCATCAGTCCGACTGCAATCGGTACGGTATAAAACATATTGGAAACCATCAATGCGAGCACTTTATACATCGGCTGACTGAGCCATGAAAACCGAATGCGTAAACGAAATAACAAATACCGATTACCATGCCAAATCGCAAACGCGATAAACATAAAATAGAGATAGTGCAAAACGAGTTGATTAACGGTAAAGACGCTATTATCTATCATGCCTGTGATATTGGGAATCACTATGCCGAAAAAAGGAATCATAATCACACGTATTGTGCGATCATTCAATTCCTGATCAATATTTTCCTCGTTTAGCGGCTCCATGATTTGCTAATCTACATACTATTCATGCTTTGTGCAAAAATTTCACTCCGATTCAGCATCGTATTTTCCGGTTTCAGTTCGCGTTTTTTCGGTTTGAGTAGAATAACCTTTGCAGTGCTTCCATATTGCGTTTAACTTGCGATCGTATTTAAAAAAGTACCCGCATTTTTTTATTCAAACGGAGGAATGATGTATGGACATGGCAAGTGCATTTAATTCACTGAATTGGCTGGCCATTATCGTAGCCAGTATTTCGGCCTTTGTGCTCGGCGGTATTTGGTATTCGCCATTGATGTTCGGCAATGCCTGGATGAAAGTAGCCGGTATGACCGAAGAATCCGTCAAACAAGGCAATCCCGGTAAAATTTACGGCGGTGCTTTTTTACTGACATTGATCGCGGCGATCAATTTAGGAATGTTCCTCGGCCCCCAAAGCGATATGGCGTTTGGTATCGCGGCCGGTGCAGCGACGGGTATCGGCTGGGTTGCTCCCGCGTTTGGTGTGGTCTATCTTTTTGAGCAGCGCCCGACACTTCAGTGGTTTATCAATGGTGCCTATTGGGTTGTCACATTTATCGTGATGGGTGCGATCATCGGTGCATGGCACTAACAAAGTTTATAGATATAAAAAAACCACGGCAACTAACCGTGGTTTTTTTATGCTATTCAAAATCACACGAACCGATCGGCGCGCCCGGTGGTGCTGGTTTAGGCTTGTAAGGCAGTACAAAACTTTTTGGTTCATCATTAAATTCTCGAATCAATCGAGCTACCTCTTCATAGTGGATTTTCCATGCACCGGTAGTTTTTTGGTTGGCAACCCATTGCCCCAGAGCATTGATCTTACTCCGTGTTATCGCCTGGATTTGCGGCTGGGCTTCGCCGGAATTAGCCAAATAAAATAACTGATACAAAGCTACATAATTGATCGTACGCTGTACCTCCGCTTCGGCAGTATTAGTAACTTGTTTTTTAATGGTGCGGTTGATAAGGCTATCCAACACGGCAGCGGCATCAATCTTAGAAACTTCCCGGCGTTTTTGTTCCAGTAAGCGGTTCATACGTTGCGGATGCAAAAGTCCGCTGATCGTATGTTCGGCGGCTGTCTCTGCGATCGTCAAAGGATCAAGCATAATACCGGTTCGACGCGGGAATAATTCGCGATGCATATCGTATCCATCCGCACGCGGAGGGATAATCTTAATGATATGTTCGGGTAAAGTTAAAGCCGAAGTTTCGATGGTACTGAGAACTGCCGATAATGCACGTTCTTGCTCTTGATCGGTTGCCGGATACGCGGGTACACTTCCGTCACCACGCAGCGTATATTCATAATGCAAGCCGCCTATGATTTTAGCTGCCGCATCGGTTTGATAACGATGCAATAAATAGATCGGTACCAATACTTCTTCGATCGTACTGTTGGGTTCGCCAACGCGAATAACGCGATCTGAAAAATTACCAAGGGCTTTCGCACGAATCTTCATAATACGTAGGAGTTCGTCCGCGGCATTGGTACCATTATCCCAAAGATGCGCCGTGGGATGCGCTGTGCCGCGCGGCCGTGCATCCGTATCCGTGATGTACGTGAGACCTTGCTTGCGGCTTTGATCTATGATCGCACGTAATCCTTCTTTTTCCGAAGCGGCGTCTTTAAACGTTGCGTAAGCAAACCGTACCGTAGCTTTATCCCATGCGCCTATGCCCGTAGCGTACGCATTATCTAAACTGATTTTCCCTTCCGGCGTGAACGAGATCAGCGGATGGGGATAATCCATCACCGAAGCACGTTCGGAAACGCTGGCGGCAAAGTTATGCTGAAATCCGAGTGTATGTCCGACTTCGTGTGCGGACAGTTGTTGCAATCGCGCCAGTGCCATAGCTTCCATTGCTTTCGGGGCAGGTTTACCTTCTTCAAACGGCGCAAGCAATCCTGTGGCTATCAGATAATCCTGTCGCACACGGAGTGATCCGAGCGAAACGTGACCTTTGATAATTTCTCCCGTGCGCGGATCCGTAATCGGATTACCGTACGACCAGCCGCGCGTCGAACGGTGAACCCACTGAATGACATTATAACGTACATCCATCGGATCAGCCGTGTCCGGTAATACTTTGACCTGAAAGGCGTTGATAAAACCGGCGGATTCAAAAGCTTCGTTCCACCATGATGCGCCCTCCAGAAGAGCGGAACGAATCGGTTCCGGTGTGCCACCATCCACATAATATACGATCGGCTTTACCGCTTCGGATTTTTCAGCAGCCGGATTTTTTTTCTCTAAACGGTGGCGCGTGATCCAGCGTTTTTTGATCGGTTCCGCGATCGGTGTCGCATAGTCGTGAAATTCGACCCAAATCATACCGGCGCGCGGATCATGCCAACGCGGTTGATAACCCGGATCCGGTAACTGCACAAACGAATGATGCTGATGAACAGTCACCGCATCGGGCGAAGGTGTCACGGAGCGCAACCATTCGCCGGCCGGGCCGCCGGTAAACGTCAATACGGCATCAAACTCCGAATTGCGAGGAAAGTTTTTGGTTCGCTCCATATACATCGCACTGCGCGAAGCATCCACCTGATAATTTCCCTGCTGCGTACTTTTGAGCGAACCGGCCACATCGTGCGCATCCCGCATAAAAAAAGACGTGGCATCCACCAGCACGCGGCGTCCTTCTTCGGCGTCGACCGTAAATCCCCACAAAATTGATTCGGCAAATGATTCGCGTACGGCTTGCCGTTCACGCGGGTCGTCGGAATTGGCGCGATAATACGTATTGGATTCGATCAAAAGCACTTTGGGGCCGACACGGGTAAAACGAACCAAACGACTACCGCCGATCTGCCCGCGATCCAAACCGATATCATTGGAACCAACGCCGTGCGAAAGCCCTACGATGTAAATGAAGTCATTGTCCCATCGTTCGACTTCTAAAAAAATTTTTCCGGATTTTTCATCCCAATAATACGGAATGTATCCGTCGTATTTTTTCATCGTCGCGGTTTTATTCGCGAGAGAGGACGTTTGTCCCCACAGTGAAAGGCCGGCAAAGATGAACAGAAAAAAAGTACGCACCATTTGGGTCTCCGGTATTTTTTTGGGATCCGAATATGAAGTAAATATATATATGACGGGCTTGAACGGATTAGACGATTACCATTCGCTTACGAAGTCCGTGCCGAAAAAGTTGCACCGAAAAGCGAGGTCTCTTTTCATTCCAAAGTTTTGAAGAAGATGGCTGCTAAAAAGCCAAATAGTGTGGACAACCCGGTCACAGAACCGCCTTTGTGAAACGCCTCCGGTAACATGGTTTCTGCAATCATGGTGAGCATCGCACCGGCGGCCAATCCTTCGACAAGCGCAAAGAGAAACAGCGGTGCTTCGGCAAAAAACAAATTACCGAAGTACGCGCCAATCCCGGTCGCAATCATAAGCGACATCCACATCCAAAAGATTTTTTGCCCGCTGTACTTTTGTTGACGCATACCGACGGAACTGGACAATGCTTCCGGGAAATTGGATAAGAACAATCCGGCCAGAAGCGAAAAACTGATCGAAGCATGGAGCATACTGGAACCGATGACAAGCGATTCCGGAATGCCGTCCAAAAAGATACCGAGCCATATCGCGAGCGGTGCGCCTCCATGCGATTCCGAAACTTGTTTGACTTCTTGTGCCGTCGGAGGTTGCATATGCGCCTCCAAATGATGCGTGGCATCATCATACCACGCTTCGGCATGTTCATCACTGACCGGACCGTGTTCTTTCAGATCGGCTAAACGCGTTTCTACCAAACTGTGCATCGCCGCAGCGAGCACAGGTGACTGGCGTATTAAAAAATCAAAATCTTTTTTGTGAATCTCCCACGCCAACACATCCGTCTGGGCCGTTGCGGAAGCCGTCCGCGGTTCACCGGTGATTAACGCCATTTCACCAAACACATCCGACGCACGCAATGTCGCAATGGTGCGATTATTTTGCTTAGGATCGGTGATGAGCACGTCGCCTGATTGAATGACAAACATGCTTTCGCCGGGATCACCCTGGCGAAGAATACATTCGTCTTTTTTGAAACGATGTGTTTTGACGGTACGTACCAACGCGGTGAGTTCTTCGGGCGGAAGAATCTGAAACAGCGGAACCTTGCTCAAACGGCGATAAAACGATTGATAACTCCGAAGTTTAAGTTTATTCAAATGCTGCATCGTCGTCGCCGCTTTACGAAGAAAACCACCGTTGTCATTGACGATTTTATTAAGCAGAACAAAAAGTAGCCCGCCACCGATACAACCGGCGGCCAAAGGATAAAATTCACCTTTGCGTAAGGACTCGGCTACTAAATCAATGGTCAGTGCAGCTAATAACGCGCCTCCGCCAAATGCCATCATCGCTGCGACCACGCGATCTTTGGGTGTCCAATACATGGCGATAATCGCTCCCAGAGGCAACGATGCAGCGCTCAAAAGTCCCATCAGAAATGATTGAACAGCCAAATCTTGTAGCATGATTTTTTATCCTCGGTTAAATAGATCAACGAGAGGTGTCAAAGCGAAGTGCGATGGATTTATTGTACTAACAAACGATGAAAAGTGCAATCGCTGCATTCGTTTACAAACGCACAAGTTTCCAAGAGCCGCGATTGAATTTTATAAAACTAAGTACACCAAACAATGTGATGTAAACACCCCACGCTATCCACGGCCCGTAGTTTCGCAGATTCAGAGTAAATGTAAGCAAATAAGTCAGCGGCAAAAAAACACCCCAGTTAACCAAAATTTCCATCATCATCACCCATCGCGTTTGCCCTGCGCCCTCAAGCGCCGTTGATAAAACCATCCCGGCTGCATCTACGATTTGCACTATTCCGACAAGCCGCAGCGGGCCAATCGCATACTTCATCACTTCTTCGTCATCCGTAAATACACGCACGACCCATTCCGGTGCGACGAGAAATAAAATGCCCACGCTTCCCATAAATATAATACCGAGTTTCATCGCTTCGTAACCTGCACGTTCGGCGCGTTCAGTGTTACCGGCGCCAAGACTGTGACCGATCATCGTCGCGGCGGCAATTCCGAAACCATATCCCGGCATAAATGAAACCGATTGAATATTGATCACCAGATTAACTACAGCGGCTTGCGCGACACCGACCCGATCCACCATAGCATAAAACACCAACAATCCGCCGATGACCATCACGCCACGAAACATATTGGGCCAAGCCAGCCGGGCAATCTCTCCGACCAATTCCCAGCGCCACTTTGCACCGGAAAATAATTCATAATCGGCTAATGTTTTTTTACGATGCCAAAACGTGTATAAAATAAGAAAAGAAAATCCGCATATCATGGAAAGCGCCGAGCCGACGGCTGCACCGGATACGCCCATTGCAGGCGCACCCCAATGGCCATAGATAAACATATAATTGCCGCACAAATTGGCCGTGAATAATATGCCCGCCGACATAAGAAATACCCGTGTGCGACCGATACCGCTGAAAAAACCGCGCAATGCAAAGAACATCCCCGACAACCAAAGCGTCGCAAATAAAACACGGATGTATCCCGTCGCCAAAGAGGCTACTTCTTCATTAGCTGATATCCATCGTGTCAACCGGGGCGCCATGCTATACAAAACGATCATTGAGAAAAAACTCAACGTTAGTGAAAACACCAGCGCATGATGCAGTACTTCGCCACAAGCCGGGAGTTGCCCTTCACCAAATCGGCGCGCACTGATCGCTTGCGTTGCCAATTCGACGGAGCGGAGAACCCAATTGACGGTCCAAAACACCATAACGGCTTGACCGGTTGCAGCCAACGCCGTTGCGCCGAGTCGGCCCACCATGATCGTATCCGTCAGACCTATCGCCGTAATGGATGCAAGCCCTGCAACCACCGGAAGCGCCAGATGCAGTACCTCTGTAGAAAGTTTACGATCTAATGTGAACCACTTTTTCATACCGTGTATAATCCGTATTAATCAGACAACAAAATCGTATCAAGATTTCATCACTATACGATGAAAATCTCTTTTGTTCAATCTCGCACATGCAATCTTGATCACTAAGTTTATCTAAGTGATCGTATAAAAAGTGATCCATCCTTCGTTTCTAATATTAAAAAATCAGAACCCGCCCTCTGACATTAGATTCAATGAACTTCATATACAATCCTTGCGTGATAAAATTAAACAAATAAAAAAGCCGCTAATGGAACATTCCAATAACGGCTTAACCCTGTCTTTTTGAGAGAAAAGACGTTTATATTTTTTACATCTTTCGTTGACGAGCGGCATTACGCAAAAAAGCCGGTATGGCGCTGTCATCCTGTGCATCCGTTCCGGTCTTGGACAGAAAATCGTCTTCTTCCGCAACGGGTTCGCTCTCTTTCATACGCTCGTATGCCGGCTGATCCAGTTTACCGTATTTCTGCTCTTTGAGTTCTTTCAAATGCTCATAATAATCATGCGGATTTTTCTTCGTCCGCAAGGTCATCGGTTGCTGCGCTTGTTCAGAAGCCGAAGTCGGCATCTCCGGGGCAACGGATTTGGTATAACGATGTTTATTGAGACCGGCGGCGATAACCGTGACGTGCACTTCGTTTTTGAGATTTTCGTCCACCGAATAACCCCAGATCACATCCGCTTCTTCGCCGGCGACACCGGTGATCATATTGGAAATCTGATCTACTTCTTCCGTTGTAAAATCCGGAGGGCAGGTCAGATTGAGCAATACGCCGGTTGCACCTTCGATACTCGTTTCTTCCAGGAGAGGGCTATTGATGGCTTGTTTGACCGCCATTTCACCACGACCCTCGCCGGAACCGACACCCATGCCCATGATCGCATCGCCAGCGCCGCTCATGACGCGCTTGACATCGGCAAAATCCACATTGACATAACCGGTATTGGAAATCAAATCGGCGATACCTTTGGTCGCACGATACAGTACGTCGTCAGCGGTACGAAATGCCTGAATGAACGGTGTATTTTTGGGCATGACCATCAGAATTTTTTCGTTGGGAATCACGATCAGCGTATCCACGTTTTTGCGGAGCTCTTCGACGCCGCGCAACGCCTGACGCATACGTTTCTCTTTTTCAAAGTTAAACGGTTTTGTCACGATACCGATCGTCAGTGCGCCCATACTTTTAGCGACTGAAGCCACGATCGGTGCGGCGCCGGTACCCGTACCGCCACCCATGCCGCATGTAATAAATACGAGGTCCGTGCCGTCTAAAATCGCTTTGATCTGATCCATGTCTTCTTCGGCGGCCCGTTTGCCGAGCTCCGGATCTGCACCGGCACCAAGACCGCGTGTCAGATTTTTTCCGATCTGGATTTTGTGGTGCGCTTGATTGCGCTCTAAGGCCTGCACATCGGTATTGATCGCGACAAATTCGACGCCGGACAGCGTGGACGCGATCATCGTATTGACGGCATTACATCCGCCGCCACCGATGCCGACGATGCGCATTTTGGCACCGTATTCGCGGGCTTCTTCATAAGTAATCATAATAATCCTCCATGGGAGAGGTTGGTGAAATGAGTATTATATTAATTTTTAAAAAAATTCTTCCGTCCAGCGTTTCATCTTTTTGGAAATTTTCTGATACAAGGGCGCCTGGTATTCACCGGTTTGGCTTTGCATTTCCAAAGCGTCCGTATGCGTTTCCCCCGGATCGCCCTCCGTCGGACCTTCCGGAGGTGTTTCGTCACCTTCGTCTTCCATATCGTCATCGCCCGATTTTTCTTTTTGGATACCGTAGTGAATCAATCCGATACCTGTTGCATAGATCGGGCTATTGGCGGCATCCATGAGTCCGCCGAAACCGCGCGGTGAACCGATACGTACCGGCAACTGGAAAATTTCCGTTGCCAATTCCGCCGACCCTTCCAGCAGCGAACCGCCGCCCGTGAGTACAACACCGGCATTCATCATACTGCGCAACTTACTTTTTTCGATAACGGAGCGCACCAGATTAAAAATTTCCATCATGCGCGCTTCGATGACTTTCGAGAGAAACTGGCGATTTTCACGCCGCGCATCGCGCCCACCGACTCCCGGTATCAGAATACTTTCCGTTTCATCCACGAGCGAAGCCATTGCGCACCCGTGTTTCTTCTTTATTTCTTCCGCTTTGTCATAGGGTATTTTTAAACAAATTGACACATCATTGGTCACGGCTTGTCCGGCAATACCGAGCATATCCGTATTACGAATGCTGCCGTCAAAAAACATCGCGATATCCGTCGTACCGCCGCCGATATCAATCAGTACGACTCCCAACTCTTGCTCATCCGTTTCGAGTACGGCGTAACTTGACGCCAGCGGTTCTAACACTAAATCTTTGACTTTATATCCCGCGCGTTCGACACAACGATAAATATTTTGTGCCGAAGCGACGGCGCCCGTCACGACATGCGCTTCCACTTCAAGGCGCGTACCGGTAAGACCGATCGGATTTTGAATACCTTCTTGTTTATCAACGATAAATTCTTGCGGGATGACGTGAATGATTTCACGATCCATCGGCATATTGATGGCTTTGGCGGCATCAATCACGCGACGCACATCGTCTTCGGTGATCTCGCGATCGTCGCGACCGACCGCTACGACAGCGTGGCTATTGATTCCGCGAACGTGATCTCCGGCTATGCCGACGTACACCGATTCCGCCTGAATGCCGGCCATGAGTTCGGCCTGCTGCATGGCTTTTTTGATGGATTCGACAGTATGTTCGATATTGACCACCATACCGCGCCGGAGTCCGACCGACGGGCATGTACCGACACCTTTGATTTTAATTTCTTTTCCGCCGACCTCGGCGATCAGCGCCGCGATTTTGGTGGTACCGATATCGAGACCAACCACAATGCGATTTTTCATAATATCACCTATGTTTTATCTATGCTAATTCCTAAGAAAAATTTGCCCGTTGTATCGCAGATCCACT
Organism: bacterium; assembly: GCA_013360215.1. Taxonomy (NCBI): domain Bacteria; species bacterium. Next base: position 36,486 of record JABWCP010000010.1, read on the forward strand.
TCGCGCGTACCCTTGACCGCGTCATCTTCTTGTTTGAAGTGCTGCGCCGCCGCTGAAAGATAAACAGCCGCACGCATAAGTTCTTCGTCCTCTATGCGAAAAGCGACATGCAGTGAATTCAAAAATACCGTCATGTCTTTTTTATTGACGACCACTTCCGATATATCGTAAAACAAAGATTCATCGGCCTCTTTAGCCTTTGCAAGAAATTGTAACGCCAGCGGCAAACGGTCATTTTTAAATTTTTTGCCCGGTTGCGCCACGCCGGTCATACCGGAAATCACCGGAAGATTGTAAATCATCCGCGCTTTCAATTTGGGCAACACAAATCCGTTCGCATCTACAGGATACAATTCGTCCATCGGCAAAAAAGCAAACGGCTCGCGTTCTTTGACCGTAATCACGACGCTGGACGGATAGTTACGGCTTACCGCCACATGCTCAAAAAGCGGATTCATTTTGATGCGATCTGCGGTTTTGGTCAGATCGATTTCCGCCAAACGCCGTCCCATATCCAGATCCGCCGCCTTGATAATATCTTCTTTACTGCCGATCAGATTGCCTTGCACGTACACATTGCGTAACGAGAAAAGTGACGAATTAACCACCCATTCCTGCCAGTTAAAAAGCACCATAACAAAAAACAGCAGTAACAACACCGAAACCGTTTTGACGGCAAGTTTATTGATTCGACGCGCGCGCCGCTCTTGTTTTCGGGCACGTTTGGCTTCCTCGGCTTTGATGCGCGCTTCTTCCGTCAGATAAAAACCTTCCGAAAAATCACGATTGATGATCTTCGGTTTGGCCTCTTTGGGAATAATTCCGGGTTTGGTGTGAACTTCAACCGCTTCTTGGGATTCATCCTCAGAATTTTCCGACAGCGTGACCGCCTGCGGTTGAGGTTCTTCAGCCGCAATAGCTATAATCTCATCGTACGGTCCGGAATTTTCTTTCACCTCTTCCGCTGCCGCCGGGATGGCATCGGCTTCCGCTTGTTCGGTCCGACCAAACACTTTATCCAGGCTGATCTCTTCCGTCGGTTGGCTAACCGATGCACGAATGGATATCTCTTCCGCTGTCACTTCATCGCGTTTGTGAATTTCGCGCACCGCGTTTTCAGTGGACTCGTCTTTTTTATGTTCGGCGGTTCCGTTAAATTCGCCCATCAGAATCGGATTTTTAAACGTCCGCTCAATTTGAATCTTCTTGATCACGGTTTCTTTGTTTTCGGTGTGTCCTGTTTCGGCCGATTTAGACAAAAACGAAGGTTCCTCCGGAAGGATATTTTCCTTCACAAACAAATCGACCTGTGCCACTTCGCGTTTTTTTCGTATCATAGTTTAGGTACGTTTGCGCATCGCTGCGCCGTTAATCCGTAATCCCGTCTAATTCTTCGTGATTAAATCCGACAAACTTAACTTCCGTTTCCAGACGAATACCATTGCGCTGTGCAATCGTTTGTCGAATGTGTTTAATAATTTCGAGAACATCGGCAGCTTTCGCTTTGCCTTCATTGACTATAAAATTGGCATGTTTTTCCGATACACTTGCCCCGCCGATTCGAAACCCTTTGAGCCCGGCTTCTTCGATCAATCGCGCCGCATGATGACCCGCCGGGTTTTTAAAAACACTGCCGCTGCTGGGCAAATTGATCGGCTGCGTCAGGCGCCTTTTCTCCATATATGCTTTTCGTTTTTCAGCCAACGCTTCTTTATCACCATACTCCAGAACCATCTTACCTGATACGATCACCGTGTCCGGCTTTTCCAATGTCTCGACATGACGGTACGCGTATCGAACATCCGATTTGCTGCGCGTGACTAAAACATTGTCTTCGAGAGTAGTTACCTCTGTCAGCACGTCAAACATTTCTTTGCCGTGGCAACCCGCATTCATCCGTATCGCGCCACCGACAGTTCCGGGAATCCCCGCAAACATTTCGATTCCTGCGAGTCCCTGACGTTCACACTCAAGCACCAGCTTGGGCATATATACACCTGCGCCGACGGTTACCTGTGTTTTTTCAAATTGTGTAAAAGAACATGCTTTTTCGAGATCTATCACGATCCCTGAAATACCGCGATCACTGACTAACAGATTACTGCCTTTGCCGTGCACAAAAAAACCGATGTTATTTTTTTTGCACATGCGCAGCAAATATTTGAGATCTTCTATATCATCCGGTTCGCACCATGCTATACATGGTCCACCGATTTTGTACCAAGTTTTATCCGAGAGTAAAACGTTTTCCGTCCAGCGTCCGCGAAATCCGGAACGCATATCCTCTGTCGTTTTCATACGCCGCGCACCATCTGACGCCCAATGTGCGTAATGTCCCCCGCACCCATCGTGATCACGATATCACCCGGTTTTGCCGCTTTACGAATGGCCTCTGATAGTTTGGCTTTATCGCCGACGAACGTGACATGCGCATGATTTTTTTTCGTTGTTTCGTACAATTTCTCTCCGGTGATGCCCGGTATCGGCATTTCACGCGCCGGATAAATTTCCGTCAGTATCACTTCGTTGGCTGCCGTAAATGCCGACGCAAAATCTTCAAAATAATCCCGTGTGCGCGAAAAAAGATGCGGTTGAAACACAGCGATGATTTTTCGTCCGCCGGCGCCGTCCCGCGCACCTTCAAGCGTTGCGCGTATTTCCGTCGGATGATGCGCATAATCATCAATAAAAAGAACTCCGTCTTTTTCCCCGAGCCGCTCAAATCGCCGTCCAGTCCCGCCAAACTTGGCCAGACTTTCAGCGATACGCGCTACAGGCACTTCGCACATCAAACCGGCTGCGATACACGCCAGTGCATTCTTAATATTGTGCGTGCCGCTCATCGGCAACATCATGCGTTCGATCTTTTTTGATTGTAAAAGAACATCAAAATGTAATTCGCAAAATTTTGTTTCGATATTTGCCGCGCGAAGATCAGCCGCTTCCGATAAACCGAAAGTCATCGTACGTTTACCGCACTGCCTTAGCACTTCCACGACGACCGGATCATCCGCATTGCCGATCACCGCACCCAAAAACGAAGTCTGTTTAGCAAACTGCGTAAACGCGCCCGTGATATCGTCCAGATCGCGGTAGATGTCAAGGTGATCCGATTCGATATTATTGATCACCGCGATATGCGAATGCAATTCTAAAAACGAGCGATCATATTCATCCGCTTCAACCACCACCCAAGCCGAGTCGGAAAGTTTAGCATTGGTGCCCAGCTGCCGGACTACACCGCCAATGAACATGGTCGGGTCCAATCCTGCATACTCCAGCATCATGCCGATCATGGCACTGGTCGTCGTTTTACCGTGCGTTCCGGCTACCGCGACTCCTTTTTTTCCGCGAAGAAATTCACCCAACAGCGCCGACCTTTTGATCATCGGAATATGCTTTCGCCTGGCTTCGATGATCTCGGGATTATCTTCATGCACGGCCGCGGTGTATACTACAAGATCGGCGTGCACTTGTTCCGCACGATGCCCTTCATAACACGTAACGCCTAATTTCTGAAGGTGCGCCGTTTGTTCATTGAAGGCCTTATCCGATCCGCTCACTTTATAACCCTGACGGAATACCACTTCGGCAAGTCCGCTCATGCCGATGCCGCCGATGCCGATGAAGTGAATATGTTGTATCGGTCGAATCACGCACGAACTCCTTCTAGACTAAACATGTGCCGTACAATGTTTTGTGCCGCATCCGGTTGGCGCAGTGCATAACTGGCTTCAGCCATCGCACGGCGATATGCTTGATCTTGCATCATCTTTCGCAACGCCGGTAAAAGTTGTTCATTCAGATCGGTTTGCAATAGCGTCATCGCCGCGCCGCGATCCGATAAGGAGCGGGCATTATATTCCTGATGATTGTCCGCCGCAAAAGGATACGGCACAAGTACGGCCGGCAAACCCATCATAGTGATCTCTGATAACGTCATGGCACCCGCCCGGCATAAAACTGTATCCGCCGCCGAATACGCGCCGATCATATTGTCAATGAAAGCATGTACCTGCACTTGCGAATAGGGTTTCATCGTATCCCGTACATTTTCATAATCCGGTTTTCCCGTTTGCCAAAGAACCTGTATGTTATCGTCTTGCAATAACGTATCCATGATTTTAAGTAATGCCGCATTTACCGCACGGGCGCCGAGGCTTCCGCCCAGTACAAGCAATGTGTTTCTTCCGCTGTCCAATCCCAACGCCGCACGGGCGGCCGCCATATCCTGACGGGCAAATCCTTTGCGCAAAGGGTTACCGCTCATCATAAGTTTGCGTTTGGGATCAAAAAACCGTTGCGCATCTTCGTACGTGAGATGAATCGCGTCAGCCCAACGCGCAAGACTCAGTGTCGTTCGGCCGGGACGGCTGTTTTGTTCCTGCAAAATTATTTTTTTACGAAACAGCGCCGCCAAAAGCACTATCGGCCCGGTCACGTAACCGCCGCATCCGATCACGACATGCGGGCGAAACGTCCACATCACGGTTATTGATTGAAGCAGCCCGAATAACACTTTGAACGGCATCACCAGATTTCTAAGAACATCGCGCGGATGCAAACTGCGTTGCACGCCGCTCATCACTATCGTTTTCAATCTAAATCCCGCAGCCGGAATGACGCGCTCTTCCAAACCGCGATTCGTACCGATAAACAAAATTTCCGTCTCCGGTTTTTGCGCCCGGATTTCTTCACCGATGGCCAGCGCTGGAAATACGTGTCCGCCGGTGCCACCGGCCGCTATGATCACACGCGACGCCATCAGGACATGTCCATACCGACGATATTGGTGCGAACGGCTTTTTTCGCCGGTGCTTTTTTTGTCGGTACCGGTGTCGTATCGGTCGAATATTCTTCCTCTTCGCCGATTTCACCGCCGACATTAAAATTTTCCGTGAATCGGCTTCGCATCGCATATTCCGGCGCCGTTGCTTTCATCGCTTCATCTTTGCTCACCGTTTGCGAAGAAATATTTAACAATACACCCACGAGAAAACAGGTGAAGAGCAACGAAGTACCGCCGTAGCTGATAAAGGGCATCGGTAAGCCCGTGGTCGGAAATACACCTACCGCCACACCCGCATTGACCAGTGCATACACGACAATGCTGATGATAATACCTGTCGCTAAATAAAAGCCGTACATATCGGGCGCTGTGCGTGCAGTTTTGATCGCACGGAAAAGAAAAACAATAAACAATCCGAGCACCAGTACAGCGCCGATGAACCCCATTTCTTCGCCGATGATCGAATAAATAAAATCCGTAAACGGTTCCGGCAAAAATAACAACTTCTGCTGACCTTGCCCTACGCCGACCCCCGTGAGCCCGCCATTGGCAAAACTGATGAGCGACTGTTTGATCTGATAACCGCTGCCTTGCATGTCAGCCGTCGGATCAAGGAAAGCCATCAATCGTGCGCGGCGATACGGACTGAGTATGACCGTCAGTAGCGCAACCGGAATCGCCACGGCCGCCATCATTCCCAAGTGTTTGATGTCCATGCCCCCGATAAAGAGCATCAGGATAACCATACCCATGACGACGGCAGCCGTACTGAAATTGGGCTGCAGAATAATCGCAACAGCAAATACGCCGGCCATGATGAGCGGCGGTAAAAGACCGTTTTGGAAATCACGAATGCGGTCGCCTTTGCTATCCATATAACCCGCGACATAAAACACGAGTGCGATTTTGGCTATTTCCGAAGGCTGAATACCGAACCCGCCGACTTGCAACCATCGGGCGGCTCCTTTGAGCTGACCGAGCGTGAGCACCACGGCACAAAGCACTCCCGCGATGAGAAGCATCATCATCGTGTGCCGTTTATAATTATGATAATCGTATTTGGCGGCAAACATCAGGATCACGATTCCCATCATCGCACGCAAAAACTGATTGACCAGAAAATGCGTACTGCTGCCAAATTTTTGTTCGGCAATCACATTGCTCGCACTGTACACCATCACGATGCCAAACAGCATCAGCGTCAGCACGATCAGAAAAAGCCCTTTATCAATGGTTTTGCGGGGCGTCAATGTTTCTGTAGTCATAATTTATTTCAAACCTTCCACGGCTACTTTAAACTGGCGGCCGCGATCTTCATAATTTTTGAACATATCATAACTGGCACAGGCCGGCGAAAGTAAAACAACATCACCGGGCGTGGCCGTCTGTTTAGAAATTTCCACCGCTTCTTGCATGGATGCGGCGCGCTGCACACGGGTCACGGCACCGAGATCACCGGCGATAATGTCCGCCGCTTGCCCGATCAGTACGAGGCTCTTCACCCGCGCTTCCACGAGCGCTTTCAAAGGTGTGTAAGGCGAACCTTTATGTTTTCCCCCGGCAATCAAAATTACTTTTTCTTTCTTAAAACTATCCAATGCGACATAGGTCGAATCCACGTTCGTAGCCTTGGAATCATTGTAATAGCGCACACCTGATTTTTCCGCGACAAATTCCAAACGATGTTCTACACCGCGAAATGATCGCAGTGTTTCGGCCATCACCGATGTCTTTACATCAAGTGCTTTTGCAGCCAAAACGGCTGCCATGGCATTGTACAGATTATGCCGGCCGATAATACCGATATCACCGGTGGCTATTACCGGTTCAGGTTTTCCATTTATTTTCATCATTAACATATCATTTTCTACGTACGCGCCGTTTTCCGGAATACTTTGTAACGAAAACGTCCATCGCTGCGCCTTCGAATCGTCGATCAGTTGCATGAGCGTCGCATCATCCTGATTAACCACCAGTACATCCGACGCTGTTTGATTTTTGATTATATTTTTTTTGGCTGCATAATAAGCCTCTACACCGCTGTACCGATCCAAATGATCGGGCGACAAATTGAGCATGATGCCGACTTGCGGATGAAATGATTCAAACCCTTCGGCTTGGAAGCTGCTCACTTCCACGACGGCTACACCGTCTTTGGGCAACGTCTCCGTGCAATCCGAAAGCGGCGTGCCGATATTACCTGCGACAAGTGTCGTACGACCGGCGTGTTTAAAAATCTCACCGATCAATGTTGTCGTCGTCGTTTTGCCATTACTGCCTGTGATCGCGACGATCGGCGCCGGGATCCACCACGATGCGATTTCCACTTCGCTATACACCGGGATATTCCGCGCATACAGTGTTTGCAGAACGGGAATGTCGGATGGCACGCCCGGACTCACGACAGCCCAATCGCAATCCGTCGCTCGTTCGGTGTGACCGCCAAACTCAGAGGCGATATGTTCGTTTTGTAAAAGAACTTTGGCTTCGTTTTTCTTTTCTTCCGAAGCGAATTCGCTGACAAAAACCGATGCACCTTTGTGCTTAAGCAAGCGGGCGGCGGCGATACCGCTGGACGCCGCGCCGATGACCGTTATTTTTTTTCCTTTCACATCCCGCATACGCTCAACGCACTTTAAATGTAGTCAACGTGAGCAGGGCACATAAAATAGCCATGATCCAAAACCGCGTCACCACTTTGGTTTCATGCCAACCTTTGAGTTCAAAATGATGGTGTAATGGTGCCATTAAAAAAATCCGGCGCCCTTCGCCGTATTTTTTCTTCGTGTATTTGAAGTACATCACCTGCGCAATGACGGAAATATTTTCTGCGACCAACACCGCGCCGATGATCGGCAAAAGCAATTCTTTTTTGATCAAAACAGCCAACGTACCGAGCGCACTGCCGATGGCCAAAGCGCCGGTATCGCCCATAAATACCTGAGCGGGATATGCGTTGTACCAAAGGAAACCCAAACCCGCGCCCACCATGGCCGTACAGAAAATCGTAAGTTCGCTCGCTTGCGGAATGTACAAGATATTAAGATAGTCGCTGAAGTTGACATTGCCCGTCACATAGCACATTACCGCAAAGGCCGTCATCGCGATCGAAACGACGCCGATCGAAAGGCCGTCCAACCCGTCCGTAAGATTGGTGGCGTTGGATGTCGCCGTAATTACAAATATCACCATCGGTATATAAAAATATCCAAAATCAAAATTGAGATCTTTGACAAAAGGTATCGTTGTCACCGTTGCAAAACGCTCAAACTCCGGTGTCATGATCATTACCAAACCGACGATCAATCCGAGAGAAATCTGGCCCGCCGTTTTATAGCGCGCAACGAGGCCTTTTTTCATTTTTTTAATCGCTTTGAGGTAATCATCAATAAAGCCTACCACACCCATCCACGCCGTTGCCAGCAATACGAGCAATACATACGTATTGGACAAATCCGCCCAAAGCATCGTCGGTATCAATGTGGATGCTAAAATGATCAGACCACCCATCGTCGGCGTGCCGGCCTTGGATAAATGCGACTGCGGTCCGTCGAGACGAATTTCCTCGCCGATCTGCATTTCGCGCAGTTTGCGAATGATAAACGGTCCGACAAAAAGACTGATGGCCAACGCCGTTACCGCCGCCATCGCCGAACGAAACGTGATGTAGCGGAAAAGATTGGAACCGGTAATCCCGGAATCCGCAAATATTTGATATAAAAAATAAAACATAAAATTTTTCGCTATGCTAAAATTGCCTGTACAATATCTTCCATTTTCATACCGCGCGAACCTTTTACTAAAACCACATCGCCGGGTTTCACGGCTTCTTTCAACATCTCTATCAATCGGGCTTTATCTTCAAAATAAAACTTGTTCTTCATACCTTGTGCACCGTTCATTGCATGGGCGGCCAACGGACCCGTGAGATACAACGCATCCACCTTTTTTTCTGCGGCATATGCGCCCATGTCGGTGTGTTCGCTATCCGCCATCGCCCCAAGTTCCAACATGTCCGCCAATACCGCGATTTTGCGCCCGGATGTTTTTATGCTCATCAGTGTGTCCATTGCCGCGCGCATGGAATTGGGATTTGCATTATAGGTATCATCCATCACGGTAATCCCGTTTTTCTCTTTAAAACTTACACGATTCGACGGTTGACGATACGCTTCTAAAGCTTGTACTATCGCTTCATCCGGCATCGGCATGTGTTTGGCCACCGCTACCGCTGCAAGAACGTTATATGCATGATGCAAACCCGGTACACCCAGCCGAATATGCATCACCGGTGATTTGTCTTCTTCGATACCCAGTGTGATGCATCCTTTGTCGCTGACCTCATGTATCGTTCCACGAAACTGCGCAGATTGCTTCATGCCGTACGTAACAAGATCGCCAGCCAATTCAGTTTGATCGCGTAAAAAAGGGTCGTCCGTATTTACAAACCGTACGCCATGATCAATCAAATGCCGGTACAATGCCGTTTTTGTTTCCGCTACGGCTTCGACGCTGCCAAAGCGTTCGATGTGCGCTTTACCGATATTGGTGACAATACCAAAATCGGGCCTTACGATACGACACAGCGTTTCGATATCACCCGGGCGATCCGCACCCATCTCAATAACCGCAACCTGCGTATCCGCTTCCAATTTCAAAAGTGTCAAAGGAACGCCGATTTCATTATTCAGGTTACCTTCGGTTGCTTGCGTGATAAATGTTTTGCTCATCACGGCTTTGAGCATTTCTTTGGTCGTTGTTTTTCCGTTGGAACCTGTAACGCCGATTACTTTGGCGCGGGATTTTTGGCGATGGTTCTCGGCCAGTCGTTGCAATGCATTCAGCGTATCTTGAACGATCACTAACGGCAACTTTTCCCAAGCCGACGCATAACGCGCAAAAGCCTCCGCCGTCACGACGCATACGATACCCCGCAACGCGACATCGCGGACAAATGCGTGCGCATCAAAGCGGGCACCTTGTAATGCAAAGAACATTTGGGATGTTTGTACATCCCGGCTATCCGTCGAAACGCCCGATGCCGACCACGTGTCTAAAATATTTCGGCATTCGCCGATGGCTTTCAGATCCGCCGGTGTGAATACGGGCATAACGAATTACTGATCCTTTTTGGGAAACAGTTTATAATTGGTTTCGTCAAAATATTCTTTGGAATGCACATCCAGTTTGTCGGGATTATTGCGAATATCCGACAACAACTCATTGTGTGAAAAAACACCGGGCTCAAACGTCTTAGGATCGAAATGGCGAAATCCCAATTCTTCTTTTTTCTTTTCAAAATCCATACGCCTCTCCCTTCACTTAGAGGTTGGGTTTGCACTGAATGATGACCGATTCACCGTTTTTGGCGACGGCGCCGGCACGCGGGTATTGAGCGATCACGTAACCGTTGCCTTTTATTTTAACATCAATTCCCGACTCATATAACTTATTCATCGCCATACGCATACTCAGGCCGCGCACGTCGGGGATTCGTTTCTTGCGAAAGTCCAACGTATCGGATTCACTGACCGTAACGGCATTTCCGGTCGTCAGCAAAAGAATGTTCTGTTTCAATTTCGGGTCGTATGTCCATTCTTGTGCCGTCACCATATCACCGGTTCCCGCGATACGAAATTCGAGATTCATACGATCCAACACATTTTTGGCTGCAGCGATATTGAGATATTTCACATCCGGTGCAGTCATCGCGGCGTCACCGGCTGTCGTATCCTGATCAAGATCCGCCAAAACACGATTGACGTGTTTGGCAAAATCATCCGACGAATTGATAATTTTTTCGAGAATCTGCCTGGTCGCATTCGCTGCGGAGGCTTCGCCCCAAATGCTTCGGCGCGGATTGTCCACCGTTACGATAAATGCAACCTGCGGATTTTGTACGGGAAAAAATCCCGCAAACGAAGCCACATAGGAATTCGGCGCATAACGTCCGGTATTCACATCAATTTTTTGGGCCGTTCCGGTTTTTCCGGCTACTTCGATACCTTTGATCGCCGCCCGATGACCAGTTCCGCCTTCGACGACTTCTTTGAGCATACGGCTGACACGCTGCATGGTCTCTTGCGAAGCCACCGTACGGATCAACTGCGTTTCATGTTCAGTTTGTGTTCGCTCCAGCGGATCGTACACACCTTTGATGATATAAGGTTTGTACAGCGTACCGCCGTTGGCTATCGCGCTGTACGCCGTCACCATCTGCAGCGGCGTCACCCCGATTTCCTGACCGATGGAAATCATCGGACGCGAAAGGCCCGACCATGTGCTGGGATGGCTCAGCAATCCGCGCGTTTCGCCTTCGAGATCTACGCCGGTTTCGTTGCCAAATCCGAACGCACGCACATATTGATAAAGTTTTTCCGAACCGATCAGATCGGTCGTTTTGATAATGCCGATATTGCTGGATTTCTGAACAACCTCGGTAAATGAAATCGTGCCATGCTTTTTAGTGTCGTGTATGACATGTCCGTACAATGTCATTTTTCCCCATTCGCAATTTATCCGGTCTTCCGGATTGCGCACTTTTTCTTCCAACGCCGCTACTGCAGAAAAGGCTTTGAATGCCGACCCGGGTTCATACAAATCCGTAATGGCGCGATTGCGCAGCAGCTCGGCATCAAACGTTTCCGGAGCATTGGGATCCAATCCGGGATAATTGACCATTGCAAGAATTTCGCCTGTTTGCGGAGACAACAGGACGGCTGTCGCGTTATCGGCGTTGTAGTCTTTGACGGTTTTTTCGAGTACCTGATAGGCGGCCATTTGATAATTCATATCCACCGTCAGCACCACATCTTTACCGTTGACGGGATCTTCGTGCGGGTAATCGGGATTGGGATACAAACGTCCGAGAGCATCGGCTTGTAAGATCGCCCAACCGTCTTTCCCGCCGAGCGTGGCCTGCTGATCCAGCTCAATACCGGCCGAACCTTCGTTATCAATATTCGTCATGCCGAGAAGCGCAGCGCCCGCTTTACCAAACGGATAGTGGCGCCGCAGAGATTGCAATTTGATCAATCCTTTGACCGAATCATTGACTTTTTCAGCTACCTGATCGTTGACGCGCCGCTCCAGCCAAACAAACGCACCGGGTTTGTTGAGTCGTTTTAAATATTCGTTCTTCGGTTTACCGAAAACGCGGGAAAAATTTTCCGCAACGCGCGCTTTGTCCTGTTCATTCATAAAACTCGGATCGGCGGCGAAGGAATAGTTGATCAGGTTGACGGCGATTTTCTGCATGTTGCGGTCATAGATTACACCGCGTTCGGCTTCCAACACCGCCCGGCGCTCATACTGCCGCTTGGCCATCGCCTCGTAGTCGCCGATATTGGCCACTTGTACAAAAAATAAGCGCCCCACGATGATCAGCGCAAACGCCACTAAGCCAAACGCCAAAATACGCAGACGCTCTACGCGCGTTTTTACAAAAGTCGCGTGATCTGTTTTAGGCTGGATTTTAGGTTCGGGTTTAGGGGTCATATTTTTTTGCTTCGGCATCCTGAAGCATTTTTTGTTTTTCTGTATCTAAAAAAATCACACCTGGTTTTTCTGTTGCCGGTTTCATTTTCAATTGCTCTTTGGCGATTTTGGCAATGCGTTCATAATTGGACAACCGCGTGATTTCGGCTTGTAAACTCTCATTAGCCTTTTGCGCCTCAAGCTGTTTGTCTTTGAGTTGTTCCAACATGAGCATTTCCTGACGTACCGTCACGGACATCCATACCCACACCAACATGAGTATAGCCACTACGACGAAAGCGAGAAACATCCGAAGCGGTGTGATACCTTTTTTGTTGGATGCCTCGACCGCCGCCGACGCTACTGTTTCTTGTACGGCCGGCTTGGTTTCAACGCGCACGGTTTCGGTTTCACGCGCAGATGATTTTACCGGCGCTTTGGAATACCGCGCGTAACGGTCTTCCGTTTTTGTGCGCTCCGTCGGCGAAACCGGTGTTTCCGTCGTTTTTTTCTTTCGGCCGGAAAAATCCACGCCGACAATATTTCCACTGTATGTTGACATGATATTTTATTTCAAAAAATATTTTTTCTATATCCGCTCCGCCACACGCAGTTTGACACTGCGCGCACGCGGATTTTGTTGTATTTCTTCGTCCGTCGCTTCATAAGGTTTTTTTGTAATGACTTTCAGTCGCGGCGTTTTGGGTTCGGACAGTTCGGGGTAGTGCGTATTGAGTATTTTATCCATCGCTTCATCTCTGAAGAAATCTTTGACGATACGATCTTCTAATGAATGGTAACTCATCACCACGATACGCCCGCCAGTCGCAAGTATCGCCGTCGCATCGGCTAATGCCTGACGCAGATTATTCAGTTCGTCATTGACCTCGATACGGATTGCCTGAAAAATGCGTGACAGCGTTTTATTGGCGTGACGCTCCGGTATGATGCGCCGTATCAAGTCTGCCAAATCTTTGGTCGTCTGAAGCGGGGCCGTCGTTCGCTGTTGTACGATCGTACGCGCGATACGCCGGGATTGCTGCTCTTCGCCGTAATGAAAAAAAATACGGGCGAGCTCTTGTTCAGAATATCCGTTGACTACGTCACGTGCCGTGAATGCGGCGTCATCGGCCATAGCCATCGTGAGCGGCGCTTCGAACCGATAGCTGAATCCTTTGTCGGACCAATCCAGCTGATGCGAAGAAACGCCAAGGTCAAGTAGGATGCCATTGATCTGTGTGATACCCCGAGCCGCTAACGCCGAACGCACATGACGAAAATTATCATTGATGAGCGTCGCGCGATCACCGTATTCCGCAAGGCGAATACCCGCCGCTTTTATGGCATCGCGATCCATGTCAAATGCGAACAAACGACAGGAATCGTTTTGCTGAAGAATAAAAGCGCTGTGCCCTCCGCCGCCCAGTGTACCGTCAACGTAGAACCCGTCGGGACGAATCTGAAGAAAATCAATACAGGATTGTAAAAGAACAGGTATGTGATAATCCGGCATGGATTAAAACTTTACAAATTTCGCGGCGGTCGTTTCGAGGTCAAACCCGTTGTGCGCCGTATCATACTGTTTGGGATTCCACGCTTCCATACGTTCGAGCGCGCCGATGATGACGATTTCCTTTTCGATCCCTGCAAATGAAAGTAGCGGTTGGGGAATGATCACACGGCCTTGTTTATCAAGTTCGCACTCTTGTGCAAAACCCATCAGCAAACGAACGAGTTTTCGCGCGTCGGAATCCATATTGGATAATTGACGCAACTCATCCTCACGGCGCAACCATTCCGAATATGGATACATGTAAATGCACTGTTCAAACCCGCGTGTAAGGATCACCGTATCTTTATCCTCGGGAACAAACGCGCTGCGCATCTTCGCCGGAATGTTGAAGCGGTTTTTGGAATCCAATATGTGGTTGTACGTGCCTTTAAACGAAGGCATACACTTTAAACCCTGTTATTCCTTAATAAACCTTTTTAACCCACTATAACCCACTTTCCTACTAAATTCAACTAAAACAAGCTCAATGTCAAGCGAATTTTTGTTATTTCTTACGCTCCGGATATTGACGCTTCGCAAAAAAATGTGACCTGCAATACAGACATTAAGAGTGGAATTTCTTTCTTTTCAAGGTTCCATGGCTAGACCTGTTAAGGGCATACTTCAGAGAAATCGAATCATGTATAATTTTTGATAAAGCTCCGATGACGAAATAACACGCGCTGCGTGTTTAAAAAGCAAAAAAGTGCATAGAGACATTCAAATTTTTTACAAACTATTTCCAGTTATTACACTCTTAAATAGAGATCCGCATACATCAAAATTAGATATATGATTTGTTGACATGCTAGCTCTGTTGAAGTATATTTTAAGGTAATTTCTCCTCATGAAAATTCGTAATAAATTCATTCTTACTTATAAACAAACCGGAGTCACACGATGAAACGGTTCATGTACGATTTTCTCAAGAAAAACGCGGTGATGTTATGCGTTTTATTGTGCTGTAGCGCGAGTCTTTTCGCTCAGAACAATGCTTTGACACTCAACGGTACGTCGCAGTATGCTTACTATGGCGGTTCGTTATCTACTTACGAAGACGTTACCATGGAAGGTTGGTTCAAGTGGGATGGAAGCACCGGAAGCAACCAGTTGCTGATGTACGACGGGCACACTTCGCTCAGCGGTTTTGGGCTTATGCTTGATGCATCCGCAAGCAACAATCTGATCATTCTTGCCGGTGGTTATCAGGTCACTTCCGTGAGTCGCGGATTAGACATAGGCGAATGGTCACACATTGCCCTCGTTAAGAAAGGGAACTTTTTTAGTCTTTATATCAATGGGGATCCGGAGATCGCTAAGGCTATGACTTACGCCTATCCTTCGGGCTCCTATATGGTCGGCGGCAACTCGCTCAATAATTCAGAATTCTTTAAAGGCGCCATTGACGAAGTGCGTCTGTGGAATAGAGCATTATCTTACAATGAAATTTTTACAGCAGCCGCCACGCCCATGACCGGCGCGGAGACAAACTTAGTAGCGTCCTATCGTTTAGACAATAGCGCCGATGGCTTAACGGGCGATCAAACAGTTAACGGTTATAATCTGACTTTAGTTGGCACTCCCACATTTACCGCTTCGTCTTCGGACAGCGTGATGATTCGCCAACAGACGAAATCGTTATATACCGGCGGCACATCGGTATCCGTGGGTTGGCATGCCGATCCACATAGCTTTGTCACCGGCTACATTGTTTACGCAGATACATCCGATGCCGTAAGGACGCAGGTCGGCACTACCTCGGCCCGCACCGATACGACGTTTACTGTCACGGGACTTCTTCCCAATACGGTGTATTATCTCACGGCGCGCGCTGTTACCGCCACGGACACCAGCGATTATTATCGGTTGGCCGTGGTTTCCACATTCGAAAGCGGCGGACGTGCGGCTATGTTTTCGGATAACAACTACTATGCCGCGCCATTTAATGAAAACATCCCCATCGGAAGCAGCGCCTATACTATCGAAGCCTGGATCAAACCAAACTCGATGGGCGTACACGGTATTGTGGGTTGGGGACAATATGGTTACAGTTATCAAACGAATGCATTGCGACTTACCGACGACGGTATTATTAACTATTGGTGGAACAATGATATCTCTATCTCCACGGGTAATATCGCCGGAAGCTGGCACCACGTAGCAGCGACCTATGACGGTACGACGCGTAAAATGTATTTCGACGGTAAACTCATGGCGTCGGAAAATGTTGTGTACAACCCTGAGATTCCCTTTTCTCACAACTTCACCATCGGCGTTACCAACTATACTGAATATTTCAACGGAGAAATTGACGAAGTACGCATCTGGAATGTTGCGCGTTCGGAATCTGAAATCGTTTCATTAATGTTTTCACCGGCGACAGGTTCGGAAAACGGGCTCGCATCGGTATATCATTTTGACGAAATCGGCGGCAATTATGCCGGCGATTATGTCGGCGCCAACCACGCCGAAGCAACCGGCGGAACCCCGCAAAGAACATTATCGGATGCCATGTTGCCGTTCATGCCGGCTCGTTTGCAAGCCATAGCCGGTGACGGCCAGGTCGAATTGCGTTGGGAAAAATCCATTCATCCCGATTTTGCGAGCTACACATTGATGGCTGCAACCGATATCGAATTTACCGATATCGTAGCAACGCATTCCTCTGGCGTCGGCAATCCATCTGACACATCCCACACCGTAGCCGGACTGACTAACGGAACGCTGTATTATTTCGCAGTCAAGATGACAACAAACTCCGGCGCAACCACACCGTTTCGTATGAATGCGGCCGTTCCTAACACCGGCGGTCCCGGCAATGCGCTTATATTTGATGGTGTGGATGATCAGATCATACTGGAAGACAATATCGTGCGATCACGGTCCGAAATGACCATCGAAACATGGTTTAAAACCACAACTTCCGGCGGCATTTTTGGCTATAATGACGCCTCGAATGCAGAGCATGTACCTGTAATCTATGTTGGCATGGATGGATATCTTCAATCTCAATTGTGGATCGGCGATTATAATTCTGTCATGCGATCACTTCGACCTGTGTCAGATGGTTATTGGCATCACGTCGCGCTTACTGCCGGTAATGACAATCAATACCTATATATCGACGGCCAGCTGTGTGACTCAATTATCGGTCGACCGCTCAATCATCTAAGCATGATCAAAAACCAAATCGGTAGGGCTACTACTTCAGGTTGGCCAAATGGCGGGAATGAATACTTTAGCGGCGAGTTGGACGAATTCCGTTTTTGGGATCGCGCCCTCTCACACAAAGAAGTTTATTCTTACGCCAATCAATCTCTGCGCGGAGATGAAAGCGGTGTTGCCCTATTGCATCATTTTAATGAGCCTTCCGGTTTGATATATACGTATGACGCCGGGCCTAACGGTTGGACGGGCGGATTAGAGAGTTTCTCCGCATCAACAACAGTGGCATCCGGAGCAATGCGGCCATTCTCACCGTATAATTTACAATCTACCAATACATTGTCTTCCATCACCTTAAAATGGAATCCCAGCAACGCCTCTGCAGTACGTGCATATTATATTTATACTTTTGACGGCGAATCCACGATGTTGTGGGATTCTACGACAGGCGGATTGACCGACACGACGATAACATTCGGTGAATTACCGTCATTCACAAATTTCACTTATTACATATCGACCGTTGATGCATCGGGCTCCGAGTCGGAAAAATCTAACCCCATTTTCGTGACGACGACTTCCTTTAAAGAAGTTACCGGAACGAATTTTTCACAAGTCGTTGACGGAAAATTCCAATGGGCGGATTATGATAACGATGGCGATTATGACGTATTAGTCGCCGGTTCGGAAAATAACGACTACTATCCTCCCTATCAAAACGGAACGATCAAACTGTATCGCCACGATAACGGCGGAACATTTACTTTAGTTGACGTGGGCCTAGCTCAGGAAATTCATCGCGGTACGGCGGCTTGGTGCGACTATAACAATGACGGACTTCCGGACATCTCCTATATGGGAAGCGGCGGCAGCGGAACGCGCCCGTTTAAATTATATAAAAATGACGGCGATGGTACTTTTACAGAAATCCTAAATAATATCCAAGGCGCCATTTTCGGTGCAATGGCTTGGGGTGACTATGACAACGACGGTGATCAGGATGTGTTTGTCATGGGTTCGATAGGAAGCGAAGGCGGGGATAACTATTCCATGCTTTTCAGAAATGACAGAAATGATCTGTTTACTCAAATAGACATCGGTCTCATCGGATACTCCGGAGGTTCAGCGGCTTGGGGCGATTATGATCGAGACAACGATCTTGATCTTTTGATTTTAGGTTCAACCAACGGTAGTTATAGCGGCGGTAATCTCCATGTTTATCGCAATGACGGTAATGATGTGTTTACCGAGCCCGGGGAAGGCGGCTATCGAAGCGGGCTTCATCGCGGTACTGCGATATGGGCGGATTATAACAACGACGGTTATTTAGATATCGTATACAGCGGCGCTATCGGCGGCGGTTCCCGTGATGCGGGCGTTCTTAAAAATCTAAGCGGAACCGGTTTTACCGGATTTGAATCCAATCCTTTTATCGGTCTTTCTGAAGCTTCCGTCTCTGCGGGTGATTTTGATAACGACGGCGATCTTGACTTTTTCTTCGCCGGTAATCATGCCGGTGGTGAAGGTTCCGCCGATATACGCTCCATCCTTATGCGTAATGACGGCGAAGATACTTTTACCGAATTACAAACCGGTATTAATCCTATTGCAGGAAGCTCATACGCCCAAGCCGCATCGGCAATGGTTGATTACGACCGCGACGGTGATTTGGATATCATGATCGAAGGTATTTACGACGACGGTTTTGGCAATACATCCTTTGTCACGAAACTCTATAACAACGATTGGGCAACAGCCAATACACCACCATCCGATCCTAACGGACTGAGCGCTGTGACCGTCATGGATACAGTCACGATGAATTGGAATAAATCAACGGATGCCGAAACACCTCAGGATGGTTTGACTTACAATATCCGCGTAGGTAAAACCTCCGCCGGTGTGGACGTAATGTCTCCATTGGCCAAAGTCGTAGGTAGTGGCAACGCCGGAGGATTCCGCTATGTACAGGAATCCGGCAACACAAGTCATAATAATTCATGGCGCTTATCCGGTCTATCCGATGGCACCTACTACTGGAGTGTCGAAGCGATTGATCAAGTTTATCGCAATTCCAAATTTCAATCGGCGGCTCAATTCACGATTGACGGCGCTCCTTCTGCACCGGACAGTCTTAGCGTTACTTCCGGCGTCAATTCCGTTACTTTGATGTGGGGTTCAACAAACAAGTCGGATGTAAGCAAATACTTCATTTATGTCAGCGCGGATAACGAAGGCTATACACTTGTTGACTCTACCACGACCGGAATTTTTGGTACGACCAAAACGGTGACCAAAGGTCCTTCGGGCGGCATACTTCAAAACGGTTCCATCTATTATTTCCGCGTCGAAGCCATGGATCACAATGGTTATGTAGGCCCGTATTCAAACTATGTAACAGCAATACCATCCGCCACACCCGGTAAGTGGTTTGTTGTAAATACAGATGACTCCGGTCCCGGATCATTACGTTCAGCTATTGATTCGACCAATCTTTCAACACAGAAAGATACCGTTGTGTTCCTCATACCCATCGGTTCCAGTATTACATTAAATTCAGAACTTCCCGCGATCTCGACAGACTATACCGTGATTGATGCGGACAGCAACGATGACGGCAAACCGGATATCTCGATCTCACCGGAGGGCGAAGGCGGCGGATATTTTACGGGGTTGTCAATCCAATCATCCAACAACGTCATTCGCGGGCTCGTGATCGGTGGTTTCGGCGATTATTATTCGGGCGGAGGATCCCTCTTTATCAACGGAGACAATAACCGGATTCTTGGTAACTATATCGGCGTTTCAGCCGACGGTATGTCAACTCATGGTAACGCCCATGGCATTTTGATCAATGGCGGCTCCAGCGGTAACTGGATCGGCGACGGCACAGGAACCGGTAGAAATATCATTGGCGGAAATCAACAATACGGAATTTATCTCAACGGCGCTTCCACGTCCGTGAATAACACGAAGATTCTCGGCAATTATATCGGTATCGCTACAGACGGTTTAACGGCACTTCCCAATTCGGGTCCCGGTATATCCATCTATAACAGAGCGCTTAACACAATAATCGGCGACGGCACGGCCGAAGGCCGCAATATTATTTCAGGAAATAGCAGCGACGGTATATCGTTGACCGACAACAACGGACACATTGAAGGAACTTCGATACTGGGCAACTATATCGGTACGGATGTTACCGGCAATGTCGGCGTGGGCAACAATAATCACGGTATCTTTTTTAACACTCTAACCGGCGAAGGCGCCTCCATCGTAAATAACACCATCGGTGATGGTACGGCCGGCGGACGCAATGTTATCTCCGGAAACGCCGGTAGCGGTATTAATTTTTACTACTACCAAGTACATGACAATACTATCAAAGGAAACTATATTGGAATAACAGCCGACGGTTCCACGGCTCTCGGCAATGGTATGTACGGAGTGAATATTGAACACAGCAATAATAATATCATTTCCTCCAATACAATATCAGGAAACGCCTATGACGGTATCATGATTAATGGCTCGTATGGTGAAGCTAACAACAATGTGGTAACCGGTAATTACGTAGGAACCAACCCTACAGGATCATTTGCCATAGCTAACGGTCAACGCGGTATCTATCTTCAAAACGGCGCTTCTTATAACCAAATCGGTGGTACGGCAGCCGGCGAAGGTAATATCATTTCCGGTAACCTCAACGGAGGTATCGGTTTTGGTTATGCTTATACACCCACCGTATCTAATCAGATTCTTGGCAACAAGATAGGAACCGATGCATCCGGTATGTTTGGTATTCCCAACAAAGAATCCGGTATTTACATCAACGGCTCGAATCACAATTATAACTATATCGGCGATGGTACTACCGGTGGTCGTAATATTATTTCCGGAAACGACGGCGATGGTATCTATATCAACGGCGATGCCTCT
Organism: bacterium; assembly: GCA_013360215.1. NCBI lineage: Bacteria > bacterium. Next base: position 57,410 of record JABWCP010000010.1, read on the forward strand.
GATAATTTTATTTTAGGCAACTATATCGGCGTTGATGCAACCGGTAATACCGGATTAGCCAATGATTCCAACGGTATCGCGATTTACAACTCCGGTCACATTCTGATCGGCGATGAAACGGCCGGCGGTCGTAATATTATCTCCGGTAACGGTAAAGAAGGTATTGCTGTTTATGCGCAAAGCTCGGAGATAATTATCGGCGACGGTCAAGGCGGCGGCGGTGAAGCATTAATCATTGAAGGCCGCGGCGGCGACAAGGCGGAGCGTCCCGGCGCAAATGACATTGACATTCGTGGTAATTATATCGGGGTCGGCGCGAATGGAACAACCGCCATAGGCAATAGCGGTGCCGGTATTGAAATCGAAGCTGTTTTCGAAGGATTTTTTTCTGAATACGATTCGATCACGGCCAATATTATTGCGTACAATACCGACGGTGTCGAATTGGTTGGCAACGGTGTTTTCTCGACCTACCTTCATAACAATACGATATACGGAAACACTTCCGAAGGTATCGTGATCGAAGAAGGTGCTCAAAACGGGATCACGGCTCCGTCTATTACATCTGTTTCCAATTTCGTCATCAGCGGTACGGCTTCGGTTGGCGCCATGGTATATGTTTACCAGGACACCGGAAATCAGGGACGCTACTACCTCGGTTCTTCCGCGGCTGACGGCGAAGGTTCATGGTCATACAACGGACTTTACTTGCCCGGTTATAATGTAACAGCAACGCAATTTTTAGATAAACAATCTTCGGCGTTCTCTGCACCATTCGCTACACCATCCGGCACTGTACATGCTACGACCACATCGCTTTCTTACGGCAATGTCTTAGCCGGTGATAGTGCCACACTAACCACGCGCATTTATGCCATAGGTAATCCTGTGGTAATGAATAGCGGTTCGTTAGTATTGGGAACGAATGCACAGATGTTAGCTACGTTAGGAACCGACACCCTCTTTATGACGGATACGATCACGGTACAGGTTCGTTTCAAACCGGTTAACTTTGGATTTCTTACCGATACACTCCGTATTTATTACGGTGAAGGTAATGTGTTTGATATTCGTATCGGTGGAACCGGAACGTCCGGTACAATAGCAGCCAGCAGCATCGGATTTGCGATGGAGACACTCAATGGCGACAGCACAAGCGTTCCTATCCAGATGTACACGACAAGCGGTTGGGTAGAAATCACATCAGCTATATTCGGTCAGAACAATTATTTCACTTATTCGATCGACAAAACGTTACCTTACATATTGAAGCCCGGCGATACAGCCGATGTGACGGTTACATTTAAACCGACAACATTTACCAGTTCCGCCGACACGCTATACTTTGCAAACAATTCATCCGATGGCATGCTGGAATTGATGTTTAGCGGTTTGCCGCTCCCGGGTACGGTAGCGACGAATCTTGCATCCCAAGATTTTGGTAATGTTCTATTGGGCGATAGCTTGGAATTGACGACAAAGATTTACGCTCCGTCAGGCCGGGTCGAAATCACATCCGTCACACTTTCCCAAGGTGATGTACTTTCGATGACGGTAACGCCGGCATTACCTTTTACGTTGAATGCAGGGGACACCATCCTCGTGAAAACGAAATTTATTCCGTCTGATTTTAACTCGTTTAACGACACCATTACGGTTTTAAGTAACGCCTCCAACGGAACCGTTACTGTGTCGTTGTCCGGACAATCTTTGCCCGGAATCATTTCGTCTGCCGCTTCGGCGTTCGATTTTGGTAATGTGTTAGTAGGTGACAGCGCTCAAACCTCAACCCGTTACTACGCCACAGGCGGTCCCGTTCAAATAACCGGTTCTTCACTGGTAACAAGCGGTGAAACAAGTGTCAGCTTTACACCGTCATTGCCCTATTTACTGCACGTAGGAGACTCTGTTGTCGTTACCGCCAAATATAAGCCGTTAACATTTGCGGCGATGAGCGCTGACACGATCCACCTGATCAGTAACGCATCAAACAGCGGCAAACTGAGCATCCCGATGAGCGGTTTCGGTCAAACCGGTACGTTGGCCTTTAATACTACACCGGCTAATTTCGGTTCGATTCGCGTTGCCGATAGCAGCACGGCCCAAATCGTCAAGGTATACAGCAGCGTAGGTCAAATCCCTCTTACAGGATATACCATCGGCGCTCATTTCAAAGCGACGACTTCGACCGTATTCCCTATCACCATCAAATCCGGTGATACGGTTACGTTAGCTGTTAAATTTAAACCGCAGACCACCGGCGCTCTTTTAGACACCATCAAAATCGGAAACGTACGTATTCCGCTTGCGGGCACCGGTTTAGAAAACGTGGCGCCTACGCTTACGCTCGGCGTGACAAGCGTCATTGCACTCAAGCAGTACCTTGGTATTTACATGTATAGCAGCGAGGCGTTGAGCGCTAGATCTGCCGCATTTAAATTTAATGATGTCAGTGTCACCGCTCCGACATTTGATGCCGTATCCGGCGTTAATAACCTGTACTATGCGCAGTACAAATTATCCGCAGCCGGTTCCCTCAAGATCGACGCTACCGGTACGGACATTGCCGGAAACATCGGTACGCGTTCCAAAACGTACACGATCGGTTCATTGACCAAAGATCAAACTTTGGCTGTCGAAGCGGAAGGTCTGCGTATCAACGGCACTAAAGGCGCTATCAGTGAAAGCGGTTTTATGATTATTACCAAATCGCAAACCTATGACGGCGACCCTGTCGGTTTATCGAAAGGTACGTCCAAGTCGGCGACCGATTTTGCGAATGCCAATATCCAATCATGGGACATCATCAGCACCGTAGCGCTTGAGAAATCCGTGACGCTGACGGCCGTTTATGATGAAACATGGATCAACACATTACAAACGCAATACGCCAACTTCGACGAACGTAAAATCGGTTTCTACCGCGAAGAAAACGGTTCATTGGTTTATCTGGGCGGGGAAGGTCGCAACGGTAGCGTTGCACTTCAAACCAAATCGCTTGGTAAAATCGTGATTCAGTACAATGACGAACATCGTTACTTGCCTTCAGAAATTACGTTGGCGCAGAACTATCCCAATCCGTTCAACCCCACGACGACGATCGAATTCGGTCTTCCCGAAGCCTCGCACGTCAAACTGGTCGTCTATAATATCCTCGGGCAACGCGTCGCTGAGCTTTTCAACGGTCAGCGCAACGAAGGATATCATAAATTCGTATGGAACGGACGCAATGCACAAGGTGCCACGGTGGCCAGCGGCGTGTATCTGTATCGCCTCGAAACCAATAAAGGCAACGTGACTAAGAAAATGATGTTTATCAAATAACGTACGGTATATAAAAAATTATATAACAAAGGATCATGATTATGAAACACTTCAAAGTATGGCTGGCCGGCGCACTGATGATCGCGCTCAGCACAGGATGCAGCGAGGATCCGGCGACCGACCCTCTCGGGGATGCATGGCAGCTTTTTATAAACGGTCAATACACTGAAGCACAAACCAGTTTTGAGGCCCTTATCGAAACGCAACCCGGTCAAGCTTACGCCGGACTCGGGTGGACGGCCATGAAACTGGACAATATCCCGGCATCGGTGGATTATTTCGAACTGGCCGCGGGTGATTCACTTGTGCATGGTTACGCAGGCTGGGCTATTGCGTCATGGGCTAATAAAGATTTTACGCATATCGTCGAACGTGCAGGTTTTGTAATACGCAAAGAACCGACATTCGAATTTGAATTCTACAAAGATATTACCATCAGCACCATGCGTCTTATGCAAGCCTACGGTTATTATCATACAGGCAATATGTCAGCCTGTCTTGCCCGCATTCAAGAGTTGGATGGTGGTTTTGCCAGTACAACTGACCCGGCATTATTGCTGGCAAAACTTGACGCTTTAAGCGCAACCGCTTCCGGATTATAAAGCGAACTTTTTATAACAAAAAACCGCAGCCTAAAAACTGCGGTTTTTTTATGTGTAATTTTTGCAGAAGCATCTTTTTTTCATCAAAACGTACCTATAAAACCAAAGTGGATTTTCCCCTCCGACGGACGATCGTTTTGACCGAGACCATAGTCCAGAGCAAACTGCCCAAGCCGCGTTCCAAATCGCATACCAAAACCATAACCCCATGGGAAACCGTCTTGTTTATTAATTTTCGTACGTTCTAAATCAGCATATACTCTGCGGTAATAATAACCTTGATCGTAAAATACAAACAATCGTGAAGCGCGCCCTGTAACATAACGCAACTCCAAATTGTTCCAACCTACGCGCGTTCCGCTAAAAAAGCCTTCGGTATAACCGCGCAGGGTTTTTAGCCCGCCAAATAAAAACTGTTCACTCAGCGGCGCCACATCACGACCGGGCCTGAACACTGAAAAATGTAACCCGTTTGCAATAACCCAGCGACGGACCGGTTCACGGTAAATTTCCAAATCCATTCGCCATGTTTGTGTGCGGATGGATTGGGAAAACGAACGTATGATTTTTTGCTCGCCGCCATAGGTGATCGTATCCGTACCGTCGGATGACAGAGTCCAATTTTTTTCCCGTGTACGTCCATACGAAAAAACCGTATGATAATATAAACCATTGCGGGGATTGATTTGTTCGTCACGCATATCCCCGGTCAAGCCGCCATTCCATGCGTAACCATCGCTCTGCGGTGTATTAAATATAAATGCTGTTTTCGGATCGGCGGGTTCCACCGTCTGTAAACGCACCCCCGCTAAAACTGACCAATCGTGGGTAATTTCAGTTTGCAATTCCATCTCCCAGGCGCTGCGCGAATACAACGAATCTTCGATTTGCTGTTGCACGGCTATGCGTCCGTTGACAGGCCATCCGACCAACCACGGTTCGGTGTACTGCAGCATCAAATCCTGTGAAAGGCGATTTTTCTTTTGCCAGCGCATACTCAACTGCCGCGCCGTTCCAAAAAGATTATAAAACGATACATGAATCAACCCGGTGAAGTATCCTTTTTCATCACGCGCCGCATCACGCGGGACATAACCGATAATCCCGTCCATTGTATTGGCACGATCTTCCTCGACATCCAGCCATACCGTCAACAGGGAATCCGGTCTCATTGTAACCGACGTAAGCTCCGCATTGCGAATAAAAGGAAATCGTCGGATACGCGTAAGACCGTCTTGAATGGCGCGGTGATCATAACCGCGGGGTAATCTCATGCGCATTTCACGCGTCAAAGTCAGCGGTTTGGTGCTTTCGTTTCCCCGAACGATAAATTCACCGACCGGTTTGACGATACGTCTTTTGATATGCAACAGGACATCAATTATAAAATCAGACTCCGCATCACGCCGCATCCAGACCGAATCAAGCGCTATATGTACAAACGGCGCACCGTTGTTTTCAAACCAGTCCAGCATGCGATTTACCGATGCCGTCCACTGATCCGGTGAGAACATATCACCTGTTTTCCATCGCATAACTTCCGTAATCTGCGAAGCTGAAATATCCGATTCGCCGCTTATGCGCACAGAACCAAGCTTAGCTTGTTTTTCTTCGGATAGAAAAAAAATCAATTGTATGCCGCCTGCGCCTTCGGTTGGTTTTTGTTGAATGGAATCAATGGACGACGCCAAATAACCCTGATCGCGATAGTATTCTAAAATACGCATCGCATCATTGCGAGATTGTTCCTGATCAAAAACGGAACCGGGTTTGTGATAGAGCAGAGATAAGATTGTTTTGTCATTCACGATACGATTACCGTGAATGGAAACAGAAACAATACGCTCTGTTGCGGTTTGTGCACAAAGCGTAGTAGTAAATAAAAATATAAACCAGCGCATAAATTTCACACTGAGATCACCGTAGCACGGCCACGGGTCTGATGAATTATCGCATCGCAGAAGTGCAAAACTTCATTTTTGCGAATCGCAACATCCATCGTGGCTTGCTCTGCATATACAGTGTCCCCTGCTTTCCCGCCGGCATGATGTACACAGCGCATGATCGTATTGATTTCATCGTATGGAAACTGTATCCGAAGGTTTTCATAGATCAGCCGCTGTTCTGCACGGCATCGCGAAAGAACTTCCGCGGCCGAATCACCGTACGCACGTACAAGTCCGCCCGTGCCAAGCTTGGTGCCTCCGAAATATCGAACGACGATGACGATAATATCCGTCCAGTTTTTAGCCGTTATGGCCTGCAGAATCGGTTTACCCGCCGTACCGGAAGGTTCGCCGTCATCGCTGAGGCGAACCAAAACATGAGGTATTAAACCCACTTGGTAAGCGAAGCAGTGATGCGTGGCATCAAAATAATTTTTACGAATAGATTGCAAAAACTGTTCGGCGCCGTCTTTATCTTGAACCGGCGCGGCATACCCGATAAATTTCGAACCTTTAACTTTGATTTCGGAAGTACATGATTCGGCGATCGTGTAGTATTCATCCGGTGTCATGCGTTTTTCCGAGGAAATCACGATGCGTAGAAAATTTTTCCGTTATGTATAACGCCGACGGCTTTGCCTTTCATCGCATAATCGTGATACGGTGTGTTGATTGATTTCGAACACGTCTGATGCACGTCGTATTTCCAGCGCATTTCCGTATCGAGAATGGTCAGATTGGCTTGCGCACCGATGACAAACTCCGGCAGCGGAAGATGCAGAAGTTTACGGGGTGCGATAGCCAATTTGTACAAGGCCGACTCCAGCGAAATCACGCTTTTATGTACGAGATCATTGAGCGTAATACCGACGCATGTTTCCAGACCGGTGATGCCAAACGATGCTTCGTCCATCGTACATTCTTTATCTTCGATCGTATGCGGCGCATGATCGGTGGCGATAATATCAATCGTACCGTCTTGCAAACCCAACTTGATTTCTTCGATATCTGCAGATGTGCGTAGCGGCGGATTCATCTTAGCGAAGGTATTGTAGTTTTCCACCGCTTCGTCTGTCAATGTAAAGTGATGCGGGCACACTTCACAAGTCACTTTGAGGCCGCGTTGTTTCGCTTGGCGTACCAGACGCACGGTTCCGCCCGTTGAAATGTGTGCGATGTGAACCGGAGCATCCGTATATTCCGAGAGTAAGATATCCCGCGCCACAATGACCTCTTCAGAAATGCTCGGAATCCCTCTCAACCCTAATCGCGTACTGGTAAATCCTTCATTCATCGAACCGCGATTAGAAAGTTGTTTATCCTCTGCATGCTCGATCACAGGGATATTAAACATCTTCACATACTCCAGCGCACGACGCATGATTTCCGCATTGTACACCGGGTCGCCGTCATCTGTAATTCCGACCGCGCCGGCTTCGACCAAACTTCCGATTTCTGCTAATTCTTTACCTTCACGTCCCTTGGTGACACACCCCACGGGATGCACATCCACCAGATGGCCTTGCGCTTTATGTTTTACGTACTGTACGGTATCGGCGGTATCTATCGGCGGCGTTGTATTGGGCATACAAGCAATAGCCGTAAAGCCGCCCACCATCGCTGCGTTAGCTCCGGTCCAAACGGTTTCTTTATCTTCGCGACCGGGTTCACGCAAATGTACATGCATATCCATAAGACCGTGCGTAACGATTTTGCCGGAGAGATCAATCACTCTATCCGCAGGATCATCGCATTTACCGATGCGCACATAGCGGCCATCGGCGACAAGTATATCCACGACCTGATCCGATTTATGTATCAGATCCAAAAGTCGAACATTTTTGAGTAGCAGTGTTTGCGGTAATTTTTCTGCTTTGACGTCGCGCGCCATGTTAGTGTTTTTCCTGTGAAAATTCGTAAATAATATAAACCATAATGACTAAAATCAGACTGAATACAAGGGTTTTCATTTCACCGCCTTGTACATCATATTTTATTCCGCTGATGTCCGATAATTCGAAATCGCGAAACGAATCGTAGATGCGCATGGAAACGATACCGTCCATGTACGAATAAAACACGCCGCGGTGCATATCACCGTTGGTCGTACGAATTTGGATCACGTAACCGGGTTTTATTTTGTACATAAACACCGATTCTATTTCTTTGCGGCGTTTTTCTTTTTCCGTTTCATCTTTCGGTTCATCGGACCGCATATAGTAATTATGCGAACATCCGACGAACATCATCCATCCGAACAGCATCACCCACAGTAAGCGTTGCGACATAGAGACTCCGTTTCTTATTAATGCGGTTGGTTACGCATGGCATCAGCGACCATGTAAAAAAACTCATTGAGCAAATCAATCATCCCCGGCTCATGCAACTGTTCACGCATAGCTTGCCCCATACAAGCCATCCACTGGTCGCGGGCGTTTCCATTGATCGGAAACGGCGCATGACGCATGCGCAATGCCGGACTGCCTCTTTTTTCCATATAGACCGGCGGCCCGCCGAAACGACCCACCAAAAACATAAACAATTTATCCCGCGATTCGGTAAGATCGGTCGGGTGCATCGCACGTATTTCACGTGCTGAGGAATCGGTATCCATTATATCATAAAAACGATCAACTAATTTCCTCAAACCTTCTTCACCGATAACGGAATACAACGTACCAATAACGGCTAACTTATCCTGATCCATACCGCTTTATTTTTTCTTACCTTTGCCTTTAGTTTTTTCTTTTACCGGATCACGCGGCAAGTCTTTTTCTTGCGGTTTATTTTGCTTTTGTTCTACGGCAGGCGACATCGATTGGCCTAAAAAATTAACATTTTCGACGACAAACGGAAGCTCGACGCCTTCGACATCATCATGGATATGAATATTGATCGTTCCGCGTTTGGGCACGGCGGCATTCAGATTCAGCACCATCGTCGTAGATTCTTCAGTGTACGTACTGATATACCGATCCGATATACCAACCGGATTACCTTTTTCGTCAAGGATATCCATTTTATTCAATTTGAAATCCGGCAAGCCTACACGAATGACCATCTGATGCGTATATTCATCATCCTGAATATCTTCAATCACCGTACCGTATTGATTGCCTTCGGCGCCTTTTTCAAACTTTCGAATACCGGGATCCACGACACTTGTGGAAGTGCTGCGCATAGCATACACCGTTCCCTCGACACGTTTGATGCCTTTGGCGGTAGCATCCGGTACAGCCAATGTCAGCGTCCAACGTAAAAAATCTTTTTGTTTGGACATTTCGACGTAGTTGGTTTCGCGGTACCATTCGCTTTCATGCAAAAGATTTTGTCCGTTGTCGGCGATGGCACCGGTAACTACGGCACGTTCCGTTTTGACGATCGCGCCCGGCAACGCACCCGTAAATGTTACCTGATAACTTTGATCCGTACCAAACTGGAAATAGTCCGGATCTTCGACATTGGAATAGGTAATGCGGGTGATTTTGACCCAATCAAAAGTCCCACCTTGATAGCTCTGGACGGCACGTTCGGACTTTGAAGACTCCATCGTAGTCGAAGATTCGGTTTGATTGAGTCCGAGACGTTCGATCATCGCATCATAACCGGCTTTGGCCGCAGAAACTTCGGCGTCGTAATTAAATTGAGGCGCTGTTTTACCGCTCACCACGGCACGCACCGGGCCTTTTTGACCGAAAAGTAATTCGTTGACCGCATCGCCGGACGGCGGATTGTCTTTGATATTGGCGCCCGCCCGCGCTTGCTCTTTAAGCCAATTTTCGTCGGCAAACAATTTATCTAATACCTGAATGAACTTCTCGCCGGTAAAGGAAACCTGATACGAACCGTCGGCCTGTTGGGTCATATTATTAGACGACTGTGCTTTGCCGGGCAAACGAAAATTCATTTCGCTTTTCATCGTGCCCATAATCGCCAACAGCATCGGACGCATTTGGTTATAACCGTTTTTTTGTTCTTTTACGGCTTTGGTTATTTCCGCATCGGTGGTCGGTATTTTTTCTGAACCGGATTTGGCTTTATCGGATTTTTTTGAGGGGTTCGTTGCCAATTCCAGTACCCAGTTCTTTTGTGCATCCTGATATACGACGATGCTGTCTCCGGCTCCGGCATTCTTAAATTTTACATTGGAAATATTTTTGAAATACGCTGTGCCTTTGAAATAATTGCGTCCGTCGTCGAGTACCCGGAATTCAACATCTTTCCATGTGTCTACACCCGTCGCTTGCTGAATAATTTCGCGCGCTGTTTTGGAACCATCCGGTGTTTTACCGTTCATATTACCCATCATGCCATCCATGCCGGCGGTCGTTACTTCGACCGTCACTTTTCCTGAACCGTCGGGATTGATCGTATAATCGGCTTTGGTTTCAAAGCAACCGCTCCATACGATCGTAGCCAAAATCATCAGTAATAAAGGCATCAAGCGCTTCATATATTTTTCTCCTGTTGTATATTCTGAATGTAAAACAATTACGATCTTACATCAATTGGAAATACACTGTTTTAAGATACAGCGTTTCCGGAATCTGAAGCATCCACGGATGATCGGGTGGCTGATAGGTAATATTGACTACGCGCATCGAAACACCATTGTCCGCGGAAGCAAACCGTGCGGCCTCGAGCATCAGGTCCACCGGCATGTGATACGCGCAAGATGAAAGTACGATATGCCCGCCCGGATTAAGAAGTTGGATCGCTTGGTGAAGCAACTTCCAATAGGCCCACTTCAGTTTTTCGATGCCTTCTTTACGTTTAGCAATGGCCGGTGGATCAATAACGATCACATCGTATTTTTTCACCTTGTCCGGCGCCGAAGTTTTGAGAGCAACCTGCTCTTCCATGTACTTGAATACATCGGCGTGGATAAATTGTAACCGCTTTTCGACATTATTACGACGCACATTGGCCCGGCCACCTTCCAGAGCGACAGCATCTTGATCCACGGCGGTCATGCGCACACCGGATTGGGCTAAAGCCACAGCAAATCCGCCGGTGTAGGAAAAAAGATCCAGTCCGGTTTGATTAGGTTTGACCAAAGTACGTACATACGCGCGGTTTTCACGTTGATCCAAATAAAAACCGGTTTTATGTCCGCGATGAATATCTACATGAAACAACAAATCATTTTCCGATATGACGATTTCTTCCGGTATCGCACCATACACAACACCCGAAAAAGGCTCCAACCCTTCTTCTTCACGCGATTCCATGTCGCTGCGATCATAGATACCTTTGGGTTTAACGACTTCGACCAAAGTTTCTAATATTTCAGTACGAAATTTTTCCATCCCCAGCGAGCGAAATTGCACTACAAGATATTCGCCGAATTGATCCACCATCAAACCGGGCAGGCGATCACCTTCGGCATGAATCAACCGCCGTGCGTCCGATGACAACGCCAATTGCGTACGAAAATCAAAGGCCCGTTGAATACGCTGCTTAAAGAAATGTTTGTCTATCGTACGATTTTTCCGATCGAGCACCCGCACGACAATATGAGATAACGCGTTATAATAACCCACGGCAAGAAACTTATCCTCCGCATCGGCGATTTCGACGATAGCGCCATTGGGAATATCACCGCGATCTTTGAATTGCGTGGCGATATCATCGCGAAATATCCACGGGTACGCATTGCGAATTTTCTTTTCTTTGCCGGATTTTAGACGAATACGATGCATGAAGCAGTCCAAGAAATAGCTTACACAGATTTGCAACGCAATTTACATGAGGAAACGCAGAATATCAAAAGATTTAGAATAAAGAATAAGATTACTAATCAAACATTTCCTGTATAACATCATTAAATAACATTATTACATCGCCTACATATTTATGTAGGTTAATTTCAAATCATTATAAAACATATTGTTGAATAAACATTCAACAAATTTTGACGCTATAAATCCTCTTCAAGTGTGCGTTGGATCACATACCGGACAAAAAAATTAGTTTATCATCATTGGTTATGAAGCTTTTTTGTAAAAAAAACATTGCTCTGCCATCGTTTTATAATAGCTTTATGATAAATACTTTTCGCAGCTCATTTTCTAATAAACATACTTTACTTATTTAATAGGTTTTAAAATCATACATTTCATTAAACCAAAGGATTATTTCTATGCGTAAACTTATGACGATGATTGCCTTATTAGCGCTTTGTAGCGTACAGACTTACGCCAAAACATGGACCGTGGATCAGAGACCGGGCGCTAATTTTCAGACTATTGCCGCGGCCGTTGCTTCATCTTCCGTACTTGCCGGAGACACGATCCTTGTATCAGGTTCATCCATTGCGTATGCCGGATTTAGCTTTAACAAAAAACTCACGATCATCGGTCCCGGATATTTTTTAGGCGAAAACACCAACTTACAGGCCGATACCAATTCAGCAAAAATCAACACGCAGGTGACGATTCAAGGAGGCGCTCAGGGTTCCGTGCTGATGGGCTTACACTTTCTGACATCGCTATATGTGGATGCGGACAATGTGCAGATTTTACGTAATCGTTTTCAAATAACTTCTTTGTACGACTATGGTATCTACGTATACGCCCAAGACAGTGTAGTTATTCATCAAAATTTTATGACACAAACAGCTGCATGGTACCACTGTATTACCATAGCTAGTAATAACACACAATTGTCCATTAAAAATAACTTTATGGAATATACCGGAGGAAACGCATCGTATGGTGCTTTGAGCATCCAATCCGATGTAACTGGTGATGTATCGAATAATATCATATACGGAAACGTCAACATTAGTAACGGAGCCCTAATTTTCAACAACAATATTCTGCGTTCAGGGAAATTTACAAGCGTAGGCATTACCCCATACAATAATATAGCTGCAGACACCGCCTTCGCAAGCTGGACAGCTAACGGCAATCAAAGCAACATCAGCATGTCGAGTGTTTTCGTATCTTCCGGCACATCTGACACGAAGTGGCAAATCGCTACGGAAGGCCCGGCCGATAACAATGGCTTCGGAGGTGTTGATTGCGGTATGTATGACAATAGCGCCGGCAGAGCTTATATCCCGTCGGGTATTCCACCGATTCCGTCTATTTATCAATTTGATGCCTCGGATCTCAATAATGTCACCGTCAAAGTGAAATCACATAACTAATTCTATCTGCAAAAATGCGCATCGAATTAGTTCAACCTTCATTTGAACGGGAGTTAATATGAAATTTTTTACAGCCCTTATCGGGCTATGGCTCAGTGCCACATCTTTATTCGGGCAAAGCCCGCCGGATGTGCACTCTGTCGAGTACTTCATAGATACCGATCCCGGATTTGGCTTAGGCACTTCTGTAGCACCAAGTGCAGCTACTTCGGGTTCGGATAAAACATTTGTATTTACCGTATCTACAACCGGATTACCATCGGGGTTTCATACGCTGTATGTTCGTTCACGGGATAACAACGGGGGTTGGTCTCAAGCAACAGCAAAAGCCTTTTATGTTATGCCCGGCGAATCGGGTTCGTTTGCAGCTGCGGTGCAGCGCGTAGAGTATTTTATTGATACGGATCCCGGCTTTGGCAACGGAATAGCGATGGGATCCCCCTCGTCGGGAGATGCGACAGTGACCGGCATGATCGACATTTCTGCGCTCCCCGGCGGTTTTCATACATTGTACGTACGGGCACGCGACGGATTTCATAAGTGGTCCGTACTCAATAGCCGCGCTTTTTACAAATCGGTAGTATATACCCCCCCGACGGATCCGCAAGTCACATACATCGAATACTTCGTAGATAAGGATCCGGGGTATGGTAACGGAACATCCGTTCCGGGATTTACGGCTTCGTCGGATATCACACACAATTTTTTAGTGGATATCGGCGCACTTTCAGGCGGATTTCATACATTGTTTATTCGCACCAAAGATGCCAATGGTAATTGGTCTATCGCATCTACGAAAGCCTTTTATAAACCACACAACTATGTTGCTCCGTCTGATCCTCAGATCACGGCGATGGAATATTTCATCGACACCGATCCGGGTTTCGGCGCGGGTACGGCCTTGAGCTTTACCGCTTCATCGGATGTGACGGTCAACGGCGTGGTAGATATCACTTCCGTCAGCGGGGGTTTTCATACGCTCTATTTGCGCAGCAAGGATGCCAATGGAAACTGGTCTGTCACGCAGGCGCATGCTTTTTACAAAGCGCATACCGTCTCCAATACATCGTCTAACATCACAGCCATCGAGTATAATTTTTACAAATCCGGATCATCGACACCGGTACGGATATTTACGGCTTTTACTCCTTCAACGGATGTTCAGACAACGTTTCTGGCTGATCTATCAGGTCTTACCATCGACAGCACCTACGATATGCGCGTTACGGCGATTGACGCGACAGGACGTCGCAGCATTACGGCTACGGCATCCACCGTCATCATCGAACGCCCTAATCATGCGCCGGAAATTAAATCATCGGTTGCCGATGTGACCGTCAATGAAGACTTTGATAGCCTGATCGTCGCGTCGCTCGACACGGTGTTTCATGATTCGGATATGACCACCGTGGGCGATCATTTGCAATTCAACGTCTCGGTCAACGGCTCAGCCGTAACTTCTGTGTTGCGCGGTTCGCAGCTGGTAATTTTTTCTTCTCCGGATATATTCGGATCCGCCGAAGTGATCATCACGGCTACCGATGACAGCAGCGCATCGGTCAGCGACACGATACATGTTACCGTGAATTCCGTTAACGACCGGCCTGTGGCAACCTACGATGTCGCGCAATCCAATGCGGGATATACGGCGTATGTCCAACCGCTCAAAAACGATACGGATATTGACGGGGACGCCCTCGTCATCGCAGCGATCGTCGCGATGCCGCAACACGGAACAGCTACGGTAGTAAGCCCGGCGGATACGTTGATTTCCTATACGCCGACAGTAAGTTATAGCGGTATAGACTCGATCCAATATGCCGTAAGCGATGGGCTCGGAGGCCTTGATACAGCGATCATTTATCTTCAGGTCAACGGTTATATCAATTCAGCCCCTCAGCGAAACAACACCATTGCCGATGTTACCGCAGCGGAAGATTTCGGCGTTATCGCATTAGCACAACTCAATTCGGTATTCGGCGATAATGATATAGCGCTCAACAACGATAGTTTGCGGTATTCCGTTTCCGTACAACCGGCCATCGTTGCATTAAGTTTGCGGCACGATACGGTGGTTGTCAATTCGATCGCTAATCAATTCGGCATCGCGGAAGTTATCGTTACGGCGACCGATGACAGCGGCGCTACGGCCAGCGATACATTGACTGTTACCGTTAATTCCGTCAACGATGCACCGTTCACACAAAACGACGCGGTTTCAACGACGGGTATTCAAACGGTCGTAGCGCATCCTTTGAATAATGACACCGACGTCGAGAGCCAAACGCTTACGATCGCGGCCATCATAACGTCACCCCAGCATGGTTCGGCGACGATCCCGTCCGGTGATACGACGATCGCTTATACCGCAACCATCGGTTACAGCGGCAACGATTCGCTGACGTATTCGGTCAGCGATGGGAACGGCGGTTTGGATACAGCTAAGCTCGTCATTACGATACAAGCTCCGGCGCCGTTGAGTCTGAGTACATCGGTCCACCAAAATCCGGCTTTGGCACAATACGCCGACGTCTATGTCATCGCGGATACGGCGCTCATCGGGTTGCCCGACGTCAAAATGTTTTTGGGAAGCGATTCGACCGCGCTGACGATGACTGTATCTACATCGCGGGTATATCGCGGACAATTTGAATTTGCAAGCAGCGGCGCTTATACGATTCGTACACGCGCTACGGCCGCCACCGGCGCACAGGCTGTGAACTTCCGTTCCTTTACGGCGACTTTGGCCAAACCCGGCGTGACGACAAACGTCGCTTCGACCGACGCCCAGGCCCAGCTTTTGGTGAAATCGAAAGCCATTGTTTCGCCGACGTACATCACGGTTGCGACGGATGCATCTATGAACGGCACGGCGTACCAATTCGCACCCGCATTGACACTGCAGGAACCGTCGGAAATAACGATACGGTTTGAACCTTCGCAGTACGAAGATGCCGGTAAAATTTTTATCGAAAGCGAAACGGACGGTCGTATCGTACGTTTGCAAACCGGCGTCTATCCGGAGCAACGTATGGCCAAAGCCAAGATCACTTCGCTCGGTAAAGTGCGCATCGTGTATGATCCGTCGTTCACCGGTTCCAATACCGTTCCGACAAATTTTTCTCTGAAAGCCAATTATCCGAATCCGTTTAATCCGTCCACCACGATCGCTTACGATCTGGCGAAAGAAGGTCTGGTGACATTGACGGTGTACAACGTACTCGGACAAAAGGTCAAAACACTGGTGCATGGTCATGCACCTGCAGGTTCGTACAAATTGCTGTGGGATGCCACCGATGAACGCGGCAAACGCGTTTCTACCGGCGTGTATTTTTATCGTTTAGAAACGCCCGGCTTTGTACAAACCCGTAAAATGCTTTTGATGAAGTAGGAGTAATCATGAAAAATAAAATTATCTTTTGCGCACTGGCGATCGTGTTGTTATCGAGTTGCGGTCCCGATCCGGGAACATCTGAAGATTATGCGGCCACGGTAGCCGAAGGCTGGACTTTTTTTGAAACCGGTTCGTATCCGCAAGCGAAAGAACGTTTTCGCGCGGCCATCGCGATAGACCCTGCTTTTTCAGAAGCCTTTACCGGTTTGGCATGGTCACAGATGAAAACGGACAGCTTAGATGAAGCCGTCACCGTTTTTAGCTTTGGTTCGGCTACGTCTGACGTCACCGCCGATTTGTGGGCGGGATGGGCGTTTACGGAACATGCGCTAAAGCAGTACACCGCTTCCAATGGTCGCATCACAAATGCCCTTGCCGCGGATGCGAACTGGATATTTAGTCATACCGCAGGATTATCGGTCAGCGATCTTCGCGTTTTGACGGCGGAAAATCACTTTGCACTCGGCAGTTATGCGGCCAGTCTTTCGGCCGTTCAGCAACTCAATGCGGCTTTTACCGCGGATGTGACGACCACCGCCGGTCAGTCTGCGCTCGCCGCTGAGATTGAGCGATTGAAGGGAATAAACTAAGTCTTTATCTCAAGGGTCATAAAAAAAGGCGAAGTGCAACACTTCGCCTTTTTTATTTTCAGGATGTGATTTGCGATGGGCGGGAAGCTTTAGTACAAATATTGATGCGGAGAACCAAACTTTGATTTACCACAAATGTGTCTGCGGAGCACTAAACCGCCACTTTTGCCGGACCCGTGTTGTGCGTTCTTTATTTTTCATATCCAAACCAATTTCCTTTATCGTCAAACTTCCATTCCTTTGGAAGGTTTTGTATTTGATAAAGGTTTATGTATTCAGATTTGTACGTCTGGTTCGCATCAGATGGTATCACTATGTCACTGAGCATATAATTGTATCTTTGTGTGGCTTCATTCGAGTTGCCGGGTAAACTCATACTTTCTTCTGTGGGGTTTAAAATAAAAACCCGCTCATATTTTTGCAAATCGTTATTATTAAACGAGGTAATTAAACAAGATTTTGTGCCAAGAAACCAGTTACTAATGTGTTCCGCGCCATTTCTTGTTATTATTAAATCGTTATTGTTAAAACCTACTGCTGATTTCATTTTCATCAAATCCAGATAAGTCTCATCATTACTTTCTCTGTTTCGGGTTAAATTCGAGATATCACCAACTGCGATGAGGATTGTACCAAACAAGACCAGCCCGATAACCGACTTTTTTATCCACGGCTTGGATATATTATATTGAACCATAAAAAGCAGCACAAAGATTATGGGTAAACATATGTAGTTTGCAAATCTCGCCATTAACAAGAGTTCGTAGATGGGAAATACGAGTAGGTAACAGAACAAGATATTGGATATCCAAAATATACTATTTTCTTCATCAGGTTTTGTCTTGGTATTTCTGTACCAATAGTAGAAAATTGCTATCACACCCAAAGGAAAAATAAGTATAAATAACGAAGCAAATTTATCTGGGTCATTAGCCGAAAAAACCATTCCCAAACTTGAACTGTCAAATATTCGGTTTATATAAAAACCTACTCGTTCAAATCTTTGTATGTCTAATAAGTAAAATGCAAGTAATGCAATTCCTAACCCAATAAATAAGCTAAAAACAAGCTTAAGCGACAATCTTTTTCTTGTGTGAATTAACAAAGACAGCATCAACGATGCAGTGTATAAAAGAGCTGTCGCTGTACTTCCGAAATGACTAAGTACCATTAAGATAAATACAAGAAAAATTATAAAGAAGCGTTTGACATTCAGATTATCAAGTGCCGATTTTGACTGTTGCATAATGATGGCTAACAAGAGCAAGCCTAAAGCGTTTTTTTGTAAAAATTCAGGCATATACAAAATGCTCAAAGGATAAAATGCACTGGCAAAAACGAATACCCACATCCAATTAGGCAAGGTCTGTTCTTTAAAAATACTTTTTATAGTAGCATAAACCGGAATGGGTAATAAAGAAGGAATCAGGCACATCCAAAATCTTGTTGCTGACACAATGGCTACATGATTTTCAACTCCAAACCAACTTAAAACTTTTGCTGTAAAAGCATAAATATAGAAAAGCAACGGCATATCGGGAAAAGGTAGTGCCCCATTTTCAAGCAAACCTTTGGTTTGAACATAATAATAGTAGGTATGATTGAACCATCCTACAAATTCAGGTCTTCCAATCCAAATCACAAAAACACGAACAAGAAATGCAATAAAAATAAGGATTAAAAGAAGTTTTGAGTTTTGTTTCATATTAATTTTAATTATAACCCACAACGGTTTCGGGCTTTGCGTTCGGGCGGGTTTTCGGAGCACAAAGCATCAATTTATTACTCAAGTTTATTAGAATCTCTAAATTCCAAGTTTGCACGCGGCATGCTGAATTTGTTGAAGCATCGCCTCGCTTGACGCAAAACGGATGTCAGCGGTTCGTTGTTTTTTGTAAACCATTACTTTTTTCTATCGTCCCATTCTCTTTTTAGCATGGCAAATTGAAATTCACTTCCCCATTTTCCTTTAAAAAATATGTTTTCTATAAAGTGTCCTTCTTGTCTAAAACCGATGCTTTTTAATAGGTTCACGGAAGCCCTGTTTTCTGCGTCCGAAATTTCAACTACTCTGTGTATTTTTTGGGTGTCAAACAGAAACGACAAAATCCCAATTAACGCTTCTTTTGCAAAACCTTTTTTTTGTTCAAGATGCGAAATTGTAATTCCAATTTCTGCAATTCTTATGTCGGATTGATCAAGCTTAATTGCACAGTCGCCAATAATTTTTTTCGTTTCTTTATTTTCAATGCCGTACTGCACCCATTCTCCGGCTTTTCCAAAGTGTCTTGCTGAATTGTCTTTAATAAATTCTTCGGCTTGTTCCATTGTCATAGTATCAAAACTTTGATATTTAACAACTTCCGGATTAGAACGATAAACATGAAAATCAGGCAAATCAGATAATCTGAGATGCCGAATTTTAAGCCTAGTCGTTTCTATATTTGATACTTCCATTGCCTAAATTTTTTTGGATATGTATCGTTGTCTTTTACGAAGCCCGCTAACGTTCCCGCGCTTTGCGTTCGGGCGGGTTTCGGAACACAAAGCTCCAAGTTTGCACGTAAATCCGCCTGACTCAAAACCCGTATTACCTGCCGTTTTTTTATGTTTTAGCAAAATCAATCAAAGGCTTAATATCACCAGAATCTGCTTGCCTTATCGCAGTCAAATAAACTGATCTCGCTTCTCCCTTTTTATTTAGATTTGTGCTATTCCAAGTAAATATCGGTTTTCCAAATAATTGACTAATAATGATATCTGCTATTAATCTTGAATGCCTACCATTACCGTTTGGAAAACAATGTATTTTAACAATTCTATGTTTGAATCTTATTGCAAATTCCTCATCAGTATATGTTTTATTCTTTAACCAATAGAGACTATCATCCAATAATTGTTTTAAAGAAAATCCTATTTGATGCTTATCGACTCCAATATTTTTGTTTGTCTTTCTAAAATTACCTGCCCAAGACCAGACTTCGTTAAACATTCTTTTATGAAGTTCCTTTACAAAAATTTCGGATAGGATATACTCAGGTTTCCATTTTTTTCCAATAGTCCACTGTACAGATTTTTCTATATTTAATTGTTCGAATTCGTCTAATTCACCACGCGTTGTGATTGATTTTATTAACAGCCCCTCTTTCTCATCTTCATCTAAAGGTGTTTGCCCTTCAATATATTCTATTTCTAATCCCATAAATACTTTGGCATTTTAGTTTTGATTTCTTCAGCTCTATTTTTTATTGCTTTTTCTATACGAATTTTCGAATTCTCCTGATCCTCAAGTTGCATTGTGTATGAAGTTCTCATTACAATATCCTTTGCAATGTCTAAAGCTCTTTTTTCAATCATTTCTTCAATACTTTGTCCTTTTGGTATAAACCCATAAACAAGTTTCATATCAAGTACCGCTCCAACTTCCCTAAGGCCTTTTATTGTAATTGAACCATTGGCCTCACGTTCCTCAATCTCTTTTACACTTTGAGGAGATATTTTTAAACGATTACCCAATTGTCTCAACGACATTTTTAAAGCAATGCGTATTGTATGTATCCATCCTTTGGGGGGTATTGAAAATGAACTCAAAGGTCTGAACAATGCCAATTTTCTATCAGCTTGTTCAATAATTAGTCGTTGTTTTGAAATATCCATCAGGTTATATCCTAAAATTATTTACTAAAATTAAGGTTATAATATGAAATATCAAGATGTTTTTTAAGGTTAAAACCTGACGAAATGTTGTTTTAAAAATGGGGAGATAACGTTTTGGGGCTACAAGAAGTTGGCGCTTTCGGAGCACAAAACTGTCTGCCAGCACCAATGTTTATTAATTGCTCAAATGTTTGTATTCGCACTGCCCGCCCACTAATGCAAAACCCGTGTTGAGCCAAAATGCTACAGTTATATTACCAGTTGAATTGTTGTTATTATGGTCGTGTGAATGATTATGTCCCATTTTATTTTCTTGTTGCTTTAATTATTATTTTAAGGTCTTCGGGTATTTCCATGGGCTGTAGTGGTGGAACATTTGCACCTCCAGTATTCCCTAGTGGGATGTTACCGACAAAGGATTTTACTCCACCGACTAATAAGCGGGGAATTTGTCCGATTACTTCTTTTGGATTTTTAGTTTTGATGCCGAAAATCAACATTTTCCAGTGAACATAGGAATGTGCAAAAGGATAGGGCTGTCCAAGTATGTGTGCTCTTTCTAAGTGTTGCCAACTTTGTTGCAAATATCCTTTAGAAAAGGCATTTACAGCTTCGCTTATTTCCTTTTGAAAGTATGGTTTTAGTGCTGTCGGCATTGATGTGTTAAATTTCATAGCTTAAATTTTTAATGTTCGTGTGCCTCTCCTTTGTTGTTCATTTTAGCCAATATAAAAAATGCTCCGTTAACTACTACTTTGCTATTAGCGGGAATTTCCTTTAGCAAAGTAATCTCGCTGTAACCTATATCGGTTGTGCCTTTGCGAATAGGAATTTTTTCAAAGGTTGTTCCTTCTTCGGCGGGTTCGGGTTCCTCCTTTTCGCTGTGTTCGTGTCCGTGTTCATCGTGTTTATGCTCAGCAGTTGTGGTTTCGCTATGGTGTTCTACTTCCTTGTGAGCATCGGTAACGATAAAAATATAGTCCTGCCCTTCGTGGTTTACAATGGCGTTGGTAGGCACTGCATCAACGGTTGCATTTTCTAAACTTACTAGTGCGGTAATACTCATCCCGTCAATCAGTCCTTGTTTGTTGCCTTTTACCATTGCGTGAACGGCAATGGCTTTGGTGTTTGCTTCAAATGTGTTGCTAATAGCGTAAACATCGGCATCGTATTCTTTACCCGGATTGTTGGTAAGGGTAAAATGTATGGTTTGTCCAATTTTTAGTTTTTGTAAATCTTTTTCATACACATACAAATCCAAATGCAGTTGGTTGTTGTCCACAATTTCGGCTATGGGATTATCGGCATCTACATAGCTGCCAATGTTAACCATTACATTGCTGATTGCCCCGCTGATTGGGCTTGTGATACTAACGGCAGACTGAATATTATCTGAAGTAAGCGTTTCGGTATTAATGCCGATTAGCTCTAATTGCTTTTTCAGACTTGCTCGTCTTGCTTTTAATGTTTTAAGTTCTGCTTCGGCTGATTGCAGATTTTTTAGTGCTGTTGCGTTGCCTTGTTGCAATTCCTTTTGTCGGTTAAATTCTAATTGTGCCAATTCTGCTTTTGAAGAAATGCTTAAAAATTCTTCCTGTAAAGTGATGAATGAATTATTGGTGATGGTGGCAATTATCTGTCCTTTGCTAACAGTGTTGCCCGTTTGCACTAAGATAGATGTGATTACTCCGCCCAATGATGCCGTTGCATTGGCTTTATTCTGATTTGGCACTTTCAAAATTCCATTGGCTTTGAGGGAAGCTGTGAGTTGTTTTTTTTCAACACTACCGAACTCAATTTTTATTGATTTCATTTGTTCGGCTGTGAGCATTGACGTGTTGGAGTTTTCGTGTTCATCGTGATGCTCGTTTTCCTCTCCGTGCGTTTCTTTTTTGCTGTTGCAGGATGCAAATACTATTGATGTTGCAATGGTTGCTATGAGGATTATATTTTTCATGTTTTGAAATTTTATTTGTTGATTAAGAAATTGATGTTGATGATGGATTGATTGATTTGGTTAACCGATTGCAGATAACTCAACTGCACATCAGTAGCGGTTTGCAAGGCTTGTAAGTATTCAATGTAACCAATGTCGCCACTTTTGAAACCAAGCGTTGCGGTGCTGATTATTATGTCAGCATTGGGCAAAGCGGTGGTTTTGTAATAATTGTATTGCGACAAATTCTGGTTGTATTGCTGAAAAGCATTTTGCAACTGGTTTTGTAAAATCAGTTTTCCGTTATCGGCTACTTTTTGCAATGCTTGTTGTTTGTAGTCAAGCGATTTTATTTTTGCAGCGTTGCTGAAAAAAGTAAGCGGAATGCTGATACCTATGTTGAAGCCTTGAAAACGTTTGCTGCGGTCAAAGAATACATCAGAGCCGTTAATAGTTTGCACCCCAATAAGCGACTGATTGAAGTAACCTACACTATAGTCGGGAAGTGTAGAGGCGGTTTCTAACTTTTTGTTTTGTTCTGCAATTATTGCTTGCTGATACAACACCTTTAGCGATGGGTTATTTGCTATTAGCGTTGTGTCAAACGAACTGCTTAAAACAAGCGGTTGCAAATTTTCACTTACCGAAATTGTAAAATCTTCGCTTGTATTCATTAACGATTTAAGCGAATTGTAAGCCGTTGTAAATTCCGTTTCGTTTTGTTTAAGTAACTGAGAAAGTTGTCCCCGTTTGGTTTCGGCTGTGGTTTTTTCCAACAAATTGGTTTCGCCTGTTTTGTAACGCAAGGCGGCAGCATTCACAAAATCGTTATACAAACTGTCAAGAGATTGCAGTTGCTTTTTTGTGGTTTGTAAATATTGCAACTGATAAAACCAGTATTGCACCTGTGCTTTTATTTCGTTGGCGGTGGCTTGCTGCTGCAACTCACTACTTTGCAATTCGGCTTTATACAAACCTGATTTAGCGGTGTAATAAGTAGGAAAGGGAATACTTTGTGAAACCTGAAATGCCTTATCCTGATTGATGCTGTTAAATTGCCCAAACTGAAAATTGACATCCGTTTTTGGTAATTCAAACACCGATTTTTTCAAGGTTGCAGAAGATTGCACATTGAGTTGTTGCGATTGCATTTCTAAATTGTTTTTCAATGCTGAACTTATGGCATCTTCAACCGAAATGGTTTTGGCTGTTGGCGTTTGAGCATTTGCAGCATTGAATGAAAGCAACGCAAAAACTACAATAGCCGTTGCAGATATTTTGCGTATTGGCTTTTTGATTTTTGAAAACATCAAATACAACAACGGCAAAACAATTAGGGTTAAAAAGGTTGCTGTTATCAATCCGCCAATTACAACAGTTGCCAAAGGTTTTTGCACCTCTGCACCTGCACCATGCGAAAGTGCCATTGGTAGAAACCCCAACGATGCAACAGTGGCAGTCATCAGCACAGGTCGCAAACGGATTTTCGTTCCTTCTTTTATGCGTTGGATAATGTCGGTCATTCCGTCTTTCTCCAATTGGTTAAAAGTTCCAATCAGTACAATGCCGTTTAAAACCGCTACGCCAAACAAGGCAATAAAACCAATACCTGCCGAAATGCTGAAAGGCATATCACGAATGAGCAAGGCGAATACTCCGCCTATTGCACTCATTGGAATTGCGGTGTAAATAAGTGTTGCTTGTTTTACTGAACCAAATGTGAAATAAAGCAACATAAAAATGAGTGCTAAAGCTACTGGTAATGCAATCATTAGGCGTTTGCTCGCTGCTTGCAGATTTTCAAATGTTCCACCATAAGTGTAATAATAGCCTTCAGGCAATTTTACTTTTTCGTTCAATTCCTTTTGAATATCAGTAACTACACTTGCTACATCTCTACCTGAAATATTGAAACCTACAACAATTCTGCGTTTACCATCTTCACGGCTTATTTGTGCAGGACCCAATTCCATTTTTATTTCTGCTACTTGTGATAATGGTATTTGAGTTCCGTTTGTAGTTGGAATATACAAATGACTTACATCGTCAATGTTGTTTCGGTGTGTGCTGTCCAAGCGAACAACCAAATCAAATTTGCGTTCGTTTTCATAAACTACACCTGCCCCACCACCTGCAAAAGCGGTGCTTACAATGTGGTTTATATCCTCAATGTTCAAACCATAGTTGGCAATTTGCGAACGGTTGTATTTGATGACGATTTGCGGAAGCCCTGCAACCCGTTCAACGCTTGGTTCGGTTGCACCGTCCACACTTTGCACAACTGAATTTACCTTGTTTGCATAAGCCAAAAGTGTGTCCATATTTTCACCGAAAATTTTAACGGCAACATCTTGACGAATACCTGTCATGAGTTCGTTGAACCTCATTTGGATGGGTTGGTTTTTTTCAAAGAAAACCCCAGGAATTGTGCTTAGTTTTCTTTCTATTTCTTCTGCCAGTTCATCATACGTAACATCCCGTTTCCATTCGGAAGGCTGTTTAAGTATTATCATCATGTCTGTTGCTTCGGGGGGCATTGGGTCGGTGGGAACTTCGGCTGCACCTGTTTTTCCAACTACCATTTTTACCTCGTCAAATTCTTTGATTATGCGGGATGCCTGCATGGATGTTTCCAAACTTTGTGAAAGTGATGTGCCTTGCGGTAATATGCAATGGAAAGCAAAATCGCCTTCCTGTAATGTAGGTATAAATTCACCTCCCAATTTTGAAAACAGGAAAACAGAAACCACAAAAACGGCAACCGTTATGCCAACAATTACTTTTTTGAAACGAATGGCTTTATCTAATAGTGGTGCATAGATGCGTTGAAATAAATTCATCATTCTATCGCTAAAAGTTTGCTTGTGTGAAATGGTTTTTGGTAAAAACGCTGCACACATCATTGGAATATAGGTAAGCGATAAAATCAATGCCCCGAAAATGGCGAAACCAACAGTTTGAGCCATTGGGCGAAACATTTTTCCTTCAATACCTATAAGGGTAAGAATTGGTATATAAACTATCAGGATAATGATTTCGCCAAACGCAGCACTGTTGCGGATTTTTGAGGCGGATTGAAAAACTTCCTCGTCCATTTCATTCTGTGTTAGCTTTCCAATTGATTTTCGCAAACCCAAATGGTGCAAGGTGGCTTCTACTATAATTACCGCACTGTCCACAATCAAACCAAAGTCAATTGCACCTAAACTCATAAGGTTTGCACTTACGCCAAATACATTCATTAAGCCCAATGCAAAAAGCATTGATAATGGAATTGCAGAGGCTACAATAAGTCCTGCCCGGAGGTTCCCAAGAAATATGACCAAAACGAAGATTACTATTAATGCACCTTCAATTAAATTTTTTTCTACTGTGCTGATGGCTCGGTTTACTAAGTCTGTTCTGTCTAAGTATGGTTCTATTACTACATCTTTGGGTAATGATTTTTGAATGGTTTGCATTTTATCTTTAATTCTGCCAACCACATCGGCACTATTCGCCCCTTTTAGCATCATTACCACTCCACCTACTGCATCTACTTCACCGTTGTAAGTCATAGCACCATAACGAACGGCACTGCCTAAGCAAACTTCGGCAACATCTTTTATCAAGATAGGAATGCCGTTAGGATTGGTTTTTACAACAATATTTTTGATGTCGTCAAACGAACCAATCAAGCCAACGCCACGAATGAAATAAGCGTTTGGTTTTTTGTCAATGTAGGCACCACCCGTGTTTTCGTTGTTCTTTTCCAATGCGGTAAAAATTTCGGGAATGGTAATTCCCATTGCAATTAAACGGTCAGGATTTACGGCAACTTCGTATTGTTTGAGTTGCCCGCCAAAGCTGTTTACTTCTGCAATTCCTGGTGTGCCATAAAGTTGTCGGGCAACAATCCAATCTTGCATTGTCCGCAAGTCCATTGCTGTGTATTTACTTTCACTGCCTTTTTTCGGGTGAATAATGTATTGATACACTTCGCCCAAACCTGTGCTAACGGGTGCTAATTCAGGTGTTCCAACACCTTTTGGGATTTTGCTTTCGGCTTCTTTAAGTCGTTCGTTTATGAGTTGTCGTGCAAAGTAGATGTCCACTTTGTCGTGAAAGACAACGGTAATTACCGAAAGTCCGAAACGGGAAATGCTTCGCAATTCCTCTAAGTCGGGAAGGTTGGCAATGCTTTGTTCTATAGGATAAGTTACCAACTGTTCCACCTCTTGTCCTGCAAGGGTAGGGCAAACGGTGATGATTTGCACCTGATTGTTGGTAATGTCGGGAACTGCGTCAATAGGCAGTTTTGTAGCACTCCACACTCCCCAAACAATGAGTGCAAGCGTCATCAATGCAATGATGAATTTATTTTTTATGCTGAAAGCAATTATTTTGTCTAACATTATTTTTTAATCAATTTAATGAATGAATACACGATTACTTGCGGTGCGTTAGCACCGTAAGTAGTTTTGTTTTGTTCCGCTGAAGGCGGAACCTCATAAATTCATTAACTGATTTTAGGCGGCTGCCAAATAGATAAATACACCTCTGAAACAAAAGAGGCGTTGTAAACAAGAAAGTCTTGAGATGCAAAAGGTGTCAGGTTGTATAATGCAGTCGGGTAGAAAATGTTGGTCATAGATTGTCCGCAACAAGCACACATACAAGAAGGTGAGCAATTCTCGGTGTCGCTGTCGTGGTCTGAGTGGTCGGTTGTGGCGAAAGTAGATTGTTCTGAACCATGATATTTACAGTCGTCCTTGTCGCTGCAAGGCATAACCGCCAAAGCCAACAAGTAAAAACTGAATATGAGTGTCAAAATTTTTTTCACGGAGCAAATGTAAGGAAGTCCGCCGAATGTTACAATACCGAAATGCGCGGTATAACTTTTAGGTGCTGTTATAACCAGTACGGCGTACATTGCTTACGTTTTCCTTATGTGTCTGCATAACCATTTTAAACTGAGTTGTCAATACTGGTAATAACGAAATGATTAAACTAATGACGAAAATACTGTCGTAGCGAATGTCATTGTATCTCAAGACCCTTGTCCCGTCGTCACAGGCAGTGCATTCAAGTAGTTTAATTGAACTGTCAAAATAGAAATACAACATTACTGTTACTGGAAAAATTAATATAGCTAATACACAATTAATTAATCTTTGTCTTGGTGTCTGCTTAAAGATGAAATAGGAAAACAGAGTCGTGTAGAGTCCGAAAGAGATAACAAACAAGTCACTTGCGAAATGGAAGTATTTACGAGGATGCTAAATGAAATTTTATAATTTGTCAGCGAACAATATAAATGCCTGATTGTTTTTTGATAAGTGTCCTCGAAGTAAAACGAAAGTCCAGCCGTCACGACAAATATTAAGAAGAGAATAATTATGGTTTTCAACTTTGTCATTTAATTGTCCGGGTCTGTCTGCCGTATTGGTTATAACGGTTCTCGGCTTTGCGTAGTGGCGGACTTAGAAGTACTTCACTGTCAGCCTACCACAAATGCTGATTAGATGCACAAAGTTACAATTTTGCACTGAGCCCGCCATTACGCAAAACCGATGTTGTGCCTTCGTTGTTCTTTTTCGTCTGTTATGTTGTCGGTCAATACTGTCAGCATTGGGAAAGCTATACTCTTTGCCAAGTTTTGGTTTGCGTGTCGGCTCGTGCGACTTGGCAATGTGTATGGCTTGTGGGTTGGATTTAATAATTAAGTGTCAGTCCTATTCCAAAACCCATATCACTGTCGTAATGTGTTCTGAACCCTAAGTTTTTACTTGCGATATAATTTAGTCCAAACATATATTCTTTGTCTGTATTTACCATAAATGAGGCTCTAAACCTTTTTGAAAGCGGAATGTCTTCACGTCTTAATTGTACTCTTACATTTCCATCGTGATAGACTTCTGTTTGTAAAATTACAAGCATTGGTAAAGTATAAGCCACCCCTAAACTAAATTGTGTCCGATTGTCTTTGGTGTTTGTCTGCCCAAAAATATTTTTTTCAAATTCCCCATCTTGTTTTCTGTATCGCCAATCAAAACCAACAAATGGCATTAGCCATTGGTTTCTGCCAATGTATCGTCCTATGTGGGTTTCAGTTTCATAACCGTGTCTGTCGTGATAACCTAATCGCCATTCTGTGCCAAAACTCCAACGGGTATTTTGTAACATAGTCATTCCGTCATTACCATTGGTTGCAAAGTCGTTTTGGAACATAAAATGTAGTTCATTGCTTTCCCGTTGTAATTTTTTGTAAGCCCATTTTTTATCAGGCAGCAAGGGATTGGGTTCTTGGTTTTCTGTGCTAAAAACTCGGTTCATTCCTGCCATCATATGGTAGAGAATATGACAATGAAAAAACCAATCGCCATCTAAATTGGCTTCAAATTCTATAACATTGGTTTCCATTGGCATTATGTCCAACACATTTTTAAGTGGTGCATAATCACCTTGTCCGTTTATAACCCTAAAATCGTGTCCGTGCAAGTGCATTGGGTGTCGCATCATTGAATTGTTGTAGAGTGTTATTCTTACAATTTCACCTTTTTTGATTAGAATTTTATCAGTTTCTGCAAGCACTCGGTTGTCCATACTCCACACATAGCGGTTCATATTGCCTGTTAATTCAAACCTTAATTCTCTGATAGGTGCATCTTTTGGTAAAGTGGTTTTGGTGGGTGATTTCAGCATTGCGTAGTTTAATGTAACAATGTCATTGCTTGGCATTGTATGATTGCTATGGTCTGAATGTTGAGATGATTTTGGTTTATTTTCTCCTGTAATTTCATGGTACATTACCGTATTCATATCCATTTGTTGAAGCGACATATCCATTCCCATATCGTTCATTTTGCCGTTCATTTTCATCATATCATTCATCATCTTCATTCCTTCAAAATATTTCAGTTTGGGCAATGGACTTACTAACTGTTTGATACCTGAACCAATATAAATTGATGCCGATTTGGTGCGGTCTTCGGGTGTTGCCAAAAATTCGTAAGAAGTATTTTCTGCGGGAATGGTAACAATTACGTCATACGTTTCTGAAACCCCGATTATCAGTCTATCTACCACAACAGGCTCAACATCATTGCCATCATTGGAAACTACTGTAATTTTTCCACCTGCGTAGGTGAGCCAAAAATAAGATGATGCACCACCGTTTGAAATTCGCAATCTTACTTTATCGCCTGCTTTGAATTGAGAAAGTTGACTTTCAGATGTTCCGTTAATCAAAAATTTATCATAGTACACATCACTCACATCCATTGCCAACATTCGTTTCCATTCGTTGGTTAATTTGGTTTTGAAATGCCCTGCTTTTATGGCTTCTCCATAACTCTGAACGGTGTTTTTCTTGATGGCAAACCAATCATTGGCATTGTGTAACATTCTGTGAACATTGTCAGGATTATAGTCTGTCCATTCGCTTAAAATAATTGGAACAGTCGGCAAATCGTCAATCCCTTTTCTGAAAGTAGGGTCGTCTGTTCTTTTAAGAAGAACCATTGAGCCGTACATTCCAATTTGTTCTTGTAGTCCGCTATGACTGTGATACCAATGTGTGCCGTTTTGAATTATCGGGAAACGATAAATGTGCGTGGTATTAGGTTCTATCGGCATTTGGGTCAGGTACGGAACGCCATCTTCTTTATTAGGCAAATACAAACCGTGCCAATGCAAAGATGTACTTTCTTTAAGCCTATTGTGTACGTGTATTTCTGCTGTGTCGCCTTCTGTAAACGTAAGTGTAGGCATTGGAATTTGTCCGTTTACGGCAATGGCTCGTTTTTCTTTACCTGTAAAATTTACGATAGTGTCTTTTACAAAAAGGTCATATCGGACTACTTTTTGGGCGATAGTGTTTGTGGTTGCCAATAGTAAAACAACTATCGGCAACAGTTTTTTATAAATATTTTTTTGATTATCCATTTAAGAAATTTCATTTTTTGTTGCATTGAAATAGGAAAATGTGCCAATTGCTGTATTGATAGATTTTGTTACCAAAACATTGTCAAAACCTGCTTTTGTAATAAAATCGGGCATCAATCCTTTTACATTATCATTCGTGGTTTTGAAACCATCTAACAATTGAACCAATCTAAAAGTAAATCGCATTAACTTGTTCTGTGCTTTTCCCCAATCGGCAATAATGAGTTTACCGTTAGGTTTCAAAACCCGATGCAACTCTTTAAGACAATTCAATTTTGTTTCAGCATCTAATTGATGAAAAACCAAACAATTGTAAACTTTATCAAAAGTGTTATCGGTAAAAGGTAAAATACCACCATCGTATAAATGCAATGGAATTGAAGTATTATTTTTTGCCAATTTATGTTCGGCAATCGCCTTTACTTTGGGGTCTATATCCAATCCTTCTAATTTTGTTTTTGGATTTTTCTTATGTGCCAAAATCAAATTTTGTCCTGTACCAAAGCCAAATTCTAAAATCTTTTCGTTCGCTTGTGGATTGATTTCTTCAACCAAAAGTCTTCTGAATTTTTTTTCGGGCATAGTAATTTTAATTGCCAAATCATAATAGGCAGTTAAAAAATCGTAACCCAATGCTGGAATATATTTTTTATTTTCCATTTGTTTTTTCGTTTAAAAAATGGTGTAGCCAAATAGGCTACACCATTTTTGGTTATTCAATTGTTTCTACCGTTTTACCACAAGTAAGCATTTTAGAACCGTAATAAGGGTTTTTAACTGCATTTTCCTTGCTCAACCAATTAGCACCTTTGCCATTGTTTGCCATTGGGCAATGTTGGTAATAAGTAGGCGTTTCTTGTTTAGAAACTTTCAAGAGTTGATACATATTATCTGACAAAGTATTGAAATGGTCTCTTTGATGTCCCGTATCTTTGGTTTCTTCGATGTGTTCGGTATCAAATTTCAAGTCTTTCATTACTTTCATCCAAACAGTATGCTCTTCATTTGAAAGTTTATTCATCTGTACCGCATTAAGAGCATTGAGCAATTCTTTTGCTTTGGAAGAAGCTAGATTTCCGTCAGACTTTACCAAAGCATCTTTTAGAGCGAAGTAATTTTCAAAAACTGATGATAGTTGATTTACTTCTTGTTTTGTTTCAGTTGGCTTGTCTGTTGCTCCACCGTGATTGTGATTAGTATGGTCGTTAATCGTTTCTGATTTCACAATTTCCGTTTTTTTTGCACGGTCGTATTGGCAACAATTAGGAAGTTTGGCATACGCATCATCAGGTGCAAGAAATTGGTCGCTATCGTAACCTGCCAATGCAATCCGTTTTAAGATTTCGTCTTGACTGGTTTTACTTGGGTCGTATGTAAGCGTAGCCATTTTGGTATCTTTGTTCCAATCTACTTGGGCTACTTTCTTAACATTTCCTGTTTTTTCAATGGTGCTTTCGCACATTCCGCAGTTACCATATATTTTTACGCTTTCGGTTTTGGCGTTTTTTATTTGAGCGTTACACGCTGTGAACGATAGCAATAGGGTAATTGCCATCAATATTTTTATTGATTTCATCTTTTTTTAAATTAAATGTTTAACGAATAATTGAATTTGAAAGCAAGAAAAATGCTTTCAATTAGACAGACCTATGGCTGTCAAGGCAAAAAATTAGCCTATTTTGGGCGGTTGCCAAATAGAAAGGAAACCTGATGAATAATAGGTATCTTGATAATAAAAGTTAAGCTTACTAACGATTATTGTAATTCCTGAAAATCCGTCAAAAAAAGGAATTGTAAAGTTTGTGCAATTAGTAGGACAATGACAAGCTGGATTACCGCATTTCCCATCACAATCTTTACCGTGTTTACCACATTGTCTTTTTTCTGTGTTGCAACAATCTTTTTTTTCTGTCTTCGTATTAGATTGTTTGGTGCTAGTATTTTCTATGTTTTCAGAATTTGACCCACAAGCATAAGAGTCTGTTGGTGTCAAAAAGAAACCAATCAGGGTTAATAATGCTATGTAAAAAAATCTAGTCATATTCTTTATAACTGCAAATGTACAAATTTTATTCTGTCAAGCGTTGGTAAAAAACAGCTCTTTTGGTTTTTCAGCGTTGGCTTTATGTGTCGGCAAAAAACCAAATGTGCTGTTTGTGCGGTCGGCTTTTCTACAATGAGGCACAACGGTTTGGGTATTGCCGAAGGCGGGGACTTTTAGCACTGAACTTCAATAGAATTACTAAAGTTCAAATAAAGCAAAAAAGTTCAATAGAAGAACTTTAGCCCCGCTTTTGGCAATACCTTGTTAGCCATAGTTTTTTATTAACCCGTTTAGGTTGTTTTCTTTTAATAATTTGTCAATATACTTTCCTCTACTACTTGTTTTTCTTTGGTATGGAGCAAATAAAGAAGTTACTTGATTAAATTCTTCGTTAAGTTTTAGAAGTTCATCTCTGTTAGTTTCGTTTAAAGTACTATTTCCATACTTTTGATTAAATTCAATAAGTTTTTTAATGACGATTTCCTTTTCTACAATTTCTTTTTCAGAAGCATTTAAAGTGCATATTCCGTAAATTCCATTACAATAATGTTTCCATTCTGTTTCAAAAACTTCATTTAGTAACCTATCTATTTCTTCCGTTTTATTTATGAATAGATTGTCATACGCAAATTTATTTTCGTTGTGATTCTTTAAATTTTGAACGAAATTTTGTTTAAATGTTTCTTTTATTTCTTCTGGTTTTTTCTTGAAATTCTTGTAGTCGTTTAACTTTTCAATATGACTTTTTGAAAAATATTTTTCGTATTTAGTATTTACTAATTTGTCGGATAAAGGCGAAGTTATTATTTCTTGTTTCTCAATAGAATAGGAGTAATTAGGAATAATCTCCTTTTCTATTAGCTCTAAAATTTCGGTTTCAGAGAATCCTGTTTTTTCAGACAATTCTTTTAATTCAATAAAATTTTCTTTTATGTATTGCGTATCTGTTTTCATTTTTGTTAAAATTATGGCTAACGGTCGAGTGTATGTGCCGTAAGGGATTGCGGAGTAGTTCCCTGTCCACCGACACGAAAGTTTGAGCGGGCTACAATGCTTAAATACCCACTGAAACCCTTATGGCATATACACTTTGTTGTGCGTTCGGCTTTTATTTATTTCATTTTCTTATTGTAAATTTAAGCAAAGTTACTAATTTTGCATTCAATTATTTAGGTTTTTTTCATTATGTATTACAGCAGACCTTGGACGACTATCTAAGTGATAGACAGTCCCAAATAAATTTTCCATAATCTTTTTGGCAAGACAAACAGCCTATGTTTTGGTGTGTCGTCATTTTTAATGAAGGCATTTCTTTGTCATAGTTGCTCTGTCAGGTAATACTGTCTTTCACATCGCTACGATTTGAATTCAAGTATTCACCCTTGAGTTCAACTTGTAAATGCAACTTTTAATTTATGATTGTTGCATAGGAATAGATACAATATTTTTTCAGAGAGGAAAGAGAGAGTTACTCTCCTTCGCTCTGCTGAATGGATAAATATTACTATCTTCGCCTGTGTCCGTCCAAAGATTTAGTTGTAGATATGAAACATTTAACCGTAGAACAAAGATATACCATTTTTGCGATGTTGCAAATAGGTTATACACAAATAGAGATAGCAAAGACTATCGAAGTAGATAAAAGTACTGTAAGCCGAGAGTTAAGGCGTAATTGTGATATGCGTAGTGGTAAGTATATTATGGATTTAGCACAGCGCAAAGCAGATAAACGCAAGGCAGATAAGAGACGTAAAGAGCTATTTACCTTACAGATGCAGCGTAGGGTTAAGAAGCTCTTAAAAAGAGGTTTTAGCCCTGAACAGATTGCAGGTAGGAGCAAGAATGAGGATAAGCCAATGGTCTCTCACGAAACTATTTATCGCTGGATATGGGAGGAGAAGCGAAAAGGTGGCACGTTACACAAGTATCTAAGGCGGCAGGGACGTAAGTATGCTAAACGTGGCTCAAAGAACGCAGGACGTGGATTTATCCCTAACAGAGTAGATATTGATGAGCGTCCAAATGTGGTTGATAACAAAGAGAGATTTGGAGATTTAGAGATAGATACAATAATAGGTAAGAATCACAAGGGTGCAATTCTTACCATTAATGATAGACTAACAGGTAGGGTTTGGATACGAAAACTACAAGGGAAAGAAGCCATCCCAGTAGCTAAAGTAACCGCTTGGGCTCTACGAAAAGTAAAGAACTTAATTTATACTATTACGGCTGATAATGGAAAAGAATTTGCAAAACACGAGGAAATAGCACAAAAGTTAGAACTAGATTTCTACTTTTGTAAGCCATATCATTCTTGGGAGAGAGGTGCTAATGAGAATACTAACGGACTAATTAGGCAATACATTCCAAAGGGTACGGACTTTAGTGAGATAACCAATAAGCAGATTAAAAGGATAGAAAATATCCTCAATAATCGACCTCGTAAAAGACTTGGATACCTCACACCAAATGAAAAATTTAAACAAATTATTAACCAGAATTCAGTTGCATTTGCAAGTTGAATTCAGCACCTGTAAGAAGTCATAATGAATAAAAATAAATTGCCTGTAAGATTTACAGGTCAGCACTTTACAATTGACAAAGTGCTAATTGAAGATGCAATAAAACAATCAAGAATTAATCAAAACGATACGGTCTTAGATATTGGTGCAGGAAAAGGATTTCTAACTGTACATCTACTACAAAAGGCAAAATTAGTCATTGCGATTGAGAATGATTTTGAGTTAATAACGCATCTAAAACACAAATTTAAACAAACTCAAAACATTCAAGTTTTTGGATGTGATTTCAGAAATTATAAAATTCCTGATTTTTCGTTTAAGGTTGTTTCTAACATACCATTTGGTATAACATCAGAAATTTTAAAAATATTGATGTTTGAAAATATGGAAAGTTTTCAGGGCGGTTCAATTTTCCTGCAATTAGAACCTGCTAAAAAGTTATTTGTAGACAAAATCTTTAATCCTTACACTATCCTATATCATACATTTTATAGTTTGAAGATAGTTTACGAAATAAATCCTAATAGTTTTATACCTCCTCCAACTGTTAAGTCTGCTTTTCTTAAAATTGAACGAAAACCTTTACATATTGATTTTAATCAGAAAGTCAAATATTTAAATTTTCTATCCTTTCTGTTACAAAAACCTAATTTACCTGTCAGAACGGCTTTAAAATTAATATTCAGAAAAAGTCAGGTTAATGAGATTTCCGAAAAATTTGGAATTAATTTGAACTTAAAAATCGTGAATCTATCTCCAAGTCAATGGGAAGATTGTTTTATTGAAATGCTGAAAGTTGTCCCTGAAAAGTTCCACCCTTCATAATCACTTCTTTTATATTAAGGTGGTATTTCCATTATCGGGGTCTTGTCTTTTAAGCTGACGCACAACGTGTTTATATCGCAACCTTTAGTTTATCAATCTAACCAAAATATGGGGATTGGTACACCTTTGGTATGCTTATCGGTTCATAATATTTTTTTATAGATCATCGAAAGGGCTTTTAATCTGTTGTAAATTTTTCGTGCTGACATGGGTATATATTTCTGTAGTTCGGCTGCTGCTATGTCCCAATATTTCTTGAATATACCTCAAATCGGTTCCGTTTTCCAATAAATGTGTCGCATAACTATGTCTCAGCCAATGCAGACTCACCGGTTTTCTGATTCCTGCGCTTTCCACGCTCATTTTTAAAACCTTTCCAAGGCTTTGTTCGCTATATTGTTCTTCTTTATTTTGCCCTTCAAACAGCCATTTTTTTGGCTTGTACGAAAGATAATATTCTCTCAGAAGTTGTAATATTTTCAAACCTAATGGGACGACCCGGTCTTTTTTCCCTTTAGACTGTTTTATGATGACCAAACCTCTCTTCGAATCAATATCTGTAATTTTTAAATTTAGTAATTCGCTTCTTCGTAAACCGCAACTGTATATCAAGCTCAACATCGCTTTATGCTTGATATTTTTAGGTGCATCTAAAATGGCTTTAACCTCTTGCTTACTTAGTACATTGGGTAATAACTTTTCACGTCTTGGCCTATGGACGCTTTTCAAATCCAAAACGGTGTTTTCAATTTTGCTGAAAAATAATTTTACGGCGTTGACAACCTGATTTTGAAATGCCGCCGAATAATGTCCCTTTGCAATATACTCGACATTAAACTTAATAATGTGATCATTGGTGATTTTATCAGGAGGTACACTATGATGAAATCGTAAAAATGTTCGTAAAGCATCGGTGTAGGTTTTGATCGTGTTTTCACCGTATCGTCTTGATTGCAACCACTCCCCAAATTGCTCAAGCTTTCTTAGAACTTCCTCATTCAACTGTTTCGGTAAAATCATCTTAGCGTGGGCATCTTTTCGCGCCGGTTTATTTTCCGTTTTTTGGGATTTCAATGCACTGTAATCAATCCACGCTTTACCCCTAAAAAGCAAAAAAATGCGATTAACATTTTCTTTGGTATTAGGCATTTGCCATGCCTTATCGGCAGAGTCCCATCGGATGTCCGGAAGTTGTTTTACAAGAGCTATCAGTCCCTCATCAAAACCAAATCTGATCAAAACACGATTTTCCTTGTTGCGGATAGTCGCATCTAAACGAATTACTTTATCGTGCATATTGCTACGCCTAACATCAAAAATATAAGTTAACTAAAGAACCCTTCGAGACGTGGCATACCAGACGGGATAGATGCGTAAGTATATATGTACCCGTTTCATTTGTCAATGACTATTTGTAGAAACGCGATCGAGAAAAAAGCTTTTCAAACATCATTTTGATACAGCCGAACCGTACCGATTTTCAAAAGAGAAACGAACCCGCGCTTTATTGCAGCCGCGTGTCATGTTTGATACCCTTCAGAAGATAACATACCCTTCAGATCAGTCAACGCGCATTGGGGCTATCCGACGGATGAAGATTTTCCCATAATCCGCGGATACAATAACCCATTGGCCACGGCGACGATACCAAACGTAATCACACTGTCTAACATAGTATAGACGTAAAACATTTTAGTATGCGCGTAGTGATTCATATAGATCGCACTGACGCTTACAAATAACAACCACGGCAGAAAAAATATCTTAACGCTTTTGATGATCCATTTGCCGCCGACGACCGGGGCCATGCGATGAAAAATAAAAACACTTACCGTCCAGAGGATAAAATTATACACATACGATGTGATCCAGTCTCCGGTAGTAAAACTCACATTAAACACACCCGGCGCGGACTCCATCGCACCAAAAAGTCCCGGAAAAACGAGCATCATCTCCATAGGAAACGCGGCGATATACCGGACGACATTGAGCAGCAGTACAAGTAAAAGAAATCGGACGATTGTATGATTCATACCTATCTCCTCAAATAAAATTAATGGCAGGGACGATCAAAAACGTAATGTAAAAACGGTTTTCACATGCGGCTTGGACTGGACGGTGATGGAGCCGCGATGCAGACGCATAATCTGACGCGAAAGACTGAGTCCTATGCCGCTGCCGTCGGGTTTGGTCGTAAAAAACGGAATAAAAATTTTATTGAGCGCTTCTTCGATAATACCGTACCCATTATCGGTGACGTGAATGCACACGCGCCCGTTTTCGTCCATATCCGCGCGAAGCCAGATTTCCGGACGCGATTGGCCTTCGACGGCATGCATCGCATTGACCAGCAGATTGATGAGTACCTGCTCGATCAGGATGCTGTCGGCGGTGATTTCGAGCGATTGGGGGTCTATGGATTTACTGAAAAGAATTTTTTTCTCCGCCATACGCGGGCGCATCAGATGTTCGATCCGGGCAAAAAGTTCCTCCACCGTCACTAAGCGAAACGTAGGTTTAGGAATTTTGGTCAGATTGCGATACGCATCCACAAAATGGATCAGTCCCTGGCTGCGGTTTTGGATCGTCGTCAAAGCGCCGTGAATATCCGAAAGCGTGTCGGAGTCCGGCTTGTTTTGGTTTTCATTTTCATAAGTTTTGGTTATGAGATCATTGACGGTGGATGCGAGCGAAGAAATCGGCGTTACCGAATTCATAATCTCATGCGTCAGTACGCGAATCAGATTCTGCCACGCTTCCATTTCTTTTTCTTCCAATTCCGTCTGGATATTTTGGAGGGAAACAAGGCGATAGAGCTGCTCGCGCAGTCGAAACTCCGTGGCTTGCACCATCAGCTGCATAAATTCGCTCCGCATTTCCACTTTGATGATGGCTTTATCCCCTGTTTTCAGGTTGATAAACGCATCGGCCAGCGACGGGCTCAATGTTTTGATACTGTGGATATTTTTCAGATCCACGGTCGGAAGCCATTGCCCTGTCCTGAGAAGCCGGCGCGCCGCCGTATTCATCAGCTCGACCGTACCGTCGGAGGTAAACGCGATCAAACCCACACCGATATGCTGGACGACCGTTTGCAGATAGCGGAAATGTTCTTCTTTTTCGGCGCGTGTCTTGCGAAAATTGGTAATAATTTCGTTAAACGCGGATTTCAGTTCATCAAACGACGAACCGAGACCGGCGCCGGCAAACGTCTGCGTAAAATCCTCATGACGAACGGCTTCCAGAAATCGCCGGAGGTCGCGATTGGTTTTTTCGACATACACGATCATACTGCCGATCTGGTACACCACGATCACGGCGAGCAGCGCCATAGTGACATACAGCTCCGTCGCCCGCATGACATAAATCCACACATTGATCGTCGCTGTCAATAACAGGATACGCACGATCACCATGAGTCGAAATTTAGATACCATGTTTCTCCAAACGGCGGTAAAGCGACGTGCGTGTAAGCCCCAGTTCTTTGGCGGCCTGGCTGATATTGCCGTTGTGTTTTTCGATCACTTTGTGAATCAGCGCTTTTTCGATTTCTTCGAGATTATAATCATCGACTTGTAAGGGCTCCGTACGCGTGCGACCTAACTCCAACGCAAAATCATCCGCGGTCATAAGCTGGGCATCGCATAAAATCACGGCACGCTCGATGGTGTGCTGCAGTTCGCGCACATTACCCGGCCACGGGTAATTTTCCAGTTTATGGATAGCCGACGGGCTTAGTGTGTGCGCGGGTTTCTGATATTTTTTTGCATAGAGTTTGACAAAATGATCCGTCAATAAATGAATATCCGGCTTCCGTTCGCGCAGCGGCGGCAACTGGATTTCGATCGTATTGATGCGGTACAATAAATCCTGGCGAAAAGTTTTTTCCTCCGCCATTTGTTTGATCGGCATATTGGTTGCGCAGATCAGGCGCGCATTGACCGCGATCGGTTTGTTCGAGCCGAGGCGGGTGATTTCATTTTTTTGAATGGCCGTCAACAATTTGGATTGCAAGGCCAACGAAAGATTTCCAATCTCATCCAAAAACAATGTGCCGCCGCCGGCCACTTCAAAACGGCCCACACGATCTTCTTTGGCATCGGTAAAAGCGCCTTTTACATGACCGAACAGTTCGCTTTCAAAAAGCGTTTCACTGATGGCGCCGAGATCGACGGTGATAAAAGGTTTGTCTTTGCGGTGGGAGCGATGATACAAGGCGCGTGCGACCAATTCTTTACCCGTCCCGTTTTCACCGAGGATCAGCACATTGGCATCGGTCGCGGCGACTTTTTCGATCGTGGCGAAAACTTTTTTCATCGCCTCACTTTGACCGATAAACTCCGCCATCGGCGACTCCATCGCCTGCACCAATTGTTTTTCGCGATCACGCAATTGATCGGCCTCACGCCGCGAAACGCGCAGTCGTACAGCCGCGGATAACGTCGCTAAGAGTTTTTCGTTTTGCCAGGGTTTGAGAACAAAATCCATCGCCCCCGCTTTGATCGCCCGCACGGCCATATCGACATCCCCGTAGGCCGTGATCATGATCACGACGGCATCCGGTTTGATTTGCAAAATACGCTCAAGCCACTGAAAACCCTCGATTCCGCTGCTCACATCGCGGGTAAAATTCATATCCAAAAAAATCACATCCCACGCTTCTTCTTTGAGCAAGTGCGGGATGCGCTCCGGATTTTTTTCCGTACGAACGGTTTCCACGTGTTGCTTCAGAAAAAGACGCGCGGCCAAAAGCACGTCTTCGTCGTCATCTATGATCAGAATTTTGGAAGAAGCGAGCATAACTGTAATTTTATTTTCAGGTTGATTATCGATGCATTTCTAACGATTTGTAAGGTGTTGGTCTAAAGAACCGTGGCCGCATTCACAAAATATTTATTACCAAAAAACCGTTTCGTTCGTTTTTACAGAAACACATTTACATACGCATGGCGCGCTGTTTTGTTTGTTTTTAATTTCCGTGAAATGTGCGAAAATTAATAGTTAATACGAATAACTACATTGGAACAACCGTTTTAAACCATCAAATCCATACTTAAAGATGCAACGTCCTGTTTTTAGTGGGTTCCCGCTTTCGCGGGAACGACATGCTTTCACGGGAACGACACGCTTTCGCGGGAACGACATGCTTGCACGGGCGTGGCCGCGTGAAGTTATTCGTATTGCCTCACCCGCGTACGCGGGTGTCTATGTGACCACAGGTTTAGCATTGTGGTTAACGAATTTATTTCTTCACAGTGGGTTCCCGCTTTCGCGGGAACGACATGCTTGCGCGGGAACGACATGCTTGCGCCGGAACGACACGCTTTCGCGGGAACGACATGCTTTCACGGGCGTGGCAGCGTGAAGTTATTCGTATTGTCTCACCCGCGTACGCGGGTGTC